>NZ_WVIE01000079.1 GCF_010091945.1 Myxacorys almedinensis A | reverse complement strand
AGGGGAACACGATAGCCTAAGAGCCAGCTTGCGAAGTCTTCGGGGAATTGTTCCGCCAGTCGCCGACAGGTCGTATCAAAGCTCATACGGTCATTGTGGGATTCGGTTCTAGTTTAGTCGAATGCGATCGCTAAAATTTCACCCACGCTTTAGGACACTGCATACTCGCTAAGTTCTCGCAGAAAGGGCGGATGAAACCCCAGCACAATGCTCTGTTTCGGCACACCCAAATCCACTAAATCAGCAGCAATATCATGCTCTGTCGAATTGTGGAAAATCCAAATCTTTTCATTCCGAATCGCTAAATGAATCACACACTGATGCACCCAGCGTTTATGTTGCCATCCCCAATGTAGAATCTGATAGTGATGTCGCTGTGAATCAAAAATTGTTTCAACTTCAATCTCTCCGTAGGCAGGCTTACTTTCAGCATAACCGAGCAGCAATTGCTGAACAATCGCCTCATATTGAATCAATGGTTCTCTTAATTTTTCCATAGGACAATCTGCTCCAACTCAACATCGTAAACAATCAGTTTGACTGCATTCTCTTGCAGCATCGAAGCTGGAAAATCAAGCTGAA
>NZ_WVIE01000078.1 GCF_010091945.1 Myxacorys almedinensis A | reverse complement strand
ATTGTCTGTTGTGATATTCTCGAAATTGAATCTGCCCCGCCGACTGCCATTGACAAAGAAGGAGGCACCAGCAGTAAACCCTCGGATTCGAGTTTGTGCCCTAACGGGTCCCGGATCGATACCACTTACGTTTTCCAGTGCTTCTGCCACGTCAGTGATGCCCCGATCTTCAATCACCTGGCGCGGTACAACTTGAATCGAGGCAGGGATGTCCCGTATTGGAGTATCAGTCCTGGTAGCAGTTGAGGCATTCGGCACCCGATAGCCCTGCTCTCCCTCACCCGTCACCACAATTTCCTCATCCGGTTCATCCCCCTCCGGATTCAGACTATAGGCAAGCCCTCCCGTTTTCAACACCACCTCAGTCGTTGGCGGTGCCTGATTGCCTGTCACCCTCACCCGGACGCTCGTTGGTTCTGGTTGCGTAACGTTAACCGCAGTCACGCCCTGCGCTGGGTTTTCAACTTGGAACGATTGCCCTTCTGGAAGGGTCAGCACCGCATTGGGAATATCTGCAACCAGGGCATTGCCTTCCGTTCTAAACTTTGTGGCATCAATGGTCAGAGGTTTGTTGTCCGGTGTTTCCAG
>NZ_WVIE01000077.1 GCF_010091945.1 Myxacorys almedinensis A | reverse complement strand
GAGACTGGTACGCGAGTCCCAACTTTCGGGGTTGCCCGTTTATTAATGCTGTTCTAGAAATTGCGGATGCTTCCCACAAAGCCCATCACGTCTCAATCAATTTACGTGAGTCAATCCGCCAAATCATTGTGAGATTAGCAGCCGAGGCAGGGGTCAAAAATCCAGACCTATTTTCGCGGCAGTATTTACTGCTCATCGGTGGCGCAAGCCTAATGGCAACGATTGAACAGTCATCAGAGGGAGCAACCTTTGCCCAGACTGCTTTATCAGTTCTCATTGATGCGAATGTCGGCGATTAGAGTGAGGGCTGATTGCTTGTACTGTTTTTTGTACTCCCCCATCCCTTAGATGCACCCTCATTCATCTGAGTCACGATGATGACCCACAAAATTTGGAGGGACGATACGCTATCGATCGGCGCAACCACCTCACTCAAATTCGGACACAACTTAAATTAGCGGAAGTTGCCCTCCGACAAGCCGTTGCCCTGGCTGCAACCGCTATACAGAATGAAGAGATTCTAGCTATTAATCAAGAAACTCAGCTAGAACTATTTCCAGATTGGCAGTCAAATTTCCAAATTGAGCGA
>NZ_WVIE01000076.1 GCF_010091945.1 Myxacorys almedinensis A | reverse complement strand
TACTGCCACCAACCGAAGAAGCCGTCGATTGCGATCAACGACAATCTCTTGCTCCCGGCTTAACCCGAACTCAGGTTATTGGTAAGGCATCAAGGCGAAAGCCTCCAGACGGTTCTGCGGCGTTTGCCGCGCAGGGTAAAACGTTTGAGAGGTTTAGAAAAATTATGTTGAGACGTTATGTACTCACAGACGGCACAACTAGCGATGAGGTGCATTACATGATGCCCAATGAACTTGAGCAAGCCCAGCGCGAAGCCAAACTTGCAACAGATGGTAAATGGTTATGGGTTGCTGCTGATGAAGCGATCTACCTGAGCATCTCCGAAGCGATTGCTCAATTATGCAATATCAGCAGCAACATTGAATTTGAGAAATTCTGTCAACTCCTAAAATTGCAGCCCAAGAAAGATAATTTGACAACTCGTGCTGCCTGGAAACAGTTCAACTTGGCATCTCAAGCTCTTAGAGAAGGTATTTCGCCAGAGCAATGGGAAACGTTACTTTTTCAAGCTAGTAACGCTCAAATTCAGAAGCGCAAGTAAACCGTAATTTAACGTGAGTTCGACGGATTAAAAGATGGCAGGAGGGAGAGCAGGCAAGCCTTTTGGCTGCAAGTCGAGCGAGGG
>NZ_WVIE01000075.1:291-660 GCF_010091945.1 Myxacorys almedinensis A | reverse complement strand
AGGTAACCAATATCATCCCGATTGGCAGCCTGTCCCGTCAGAGCAGATTGGAGGAGATGATAAGAGGCTGCGATCGCACTCACCTTATTTTCTGGAGCCACAATAGTCAGATCGAGCAACCCATCGTCCACCACGATCCCCGCCGGCCCATGGGCCAGGATAGAAGTAGCGGGAGCCGCATTGGCAATCGTAATGGCTGCTGCCGTAACGTTGATGACCTGATCATCGGTTTCAATTTCAGCTTCAAAACTAGAGAGGCTTTGAAGTTGACTGAATCCAGAGAAGATATAAGCCAACATACCGAAGCGATTTTTGGCCTCACGATTGGCATTCTTGACCGTTTCGGCCTCAAACCCAATCCCAGCCAGC
>NZ_WVIE01000075.1:0-281 GCF_010091945.1 Myxacorys almedinensis A | reverse complement strand
GCCTCACAAGCTTCTTTGACCGTATCCGGAATTCCCAAGGCATTGGCAAAAGCATTAGCAGTTCCCCGAGAAATAATCCCCAAGGGAATCTCCGTTCCCACCAATGCTTCCGCCGCCGCCGAGAGCGTCCCATCTCCGCCCGAAGCAATTATTGCTTCAACCTGCCGCTCTACAGCTTGTTTCGCCAATTGCCCCGCATCGACTTCTTCAGTCGTAAATTGAATATCCAATTCAACTTGAGGTGAGAGCAACAGTTTAATGGTTTCCAAATCTTGCTCAGG
>NZ_WVIE01000074.1 GCF_010091945.1 Myxacorys almedinensis A | reverse complement strand
GGTGGCATCAATGGCATAAAAAGGTTCGCGGAGCGGTTGTTTCGTTACCAAATTGATGGTTCCACCTGGAGTTCCTGTACCGTAAAGCACTGAGGCAGGACCTTTCAGCACTTCGACTCTTTCGATATTGGAGAGTTCAAGTGATTCTTGCCCTAAAATATCTCTCAGTCCGTTTCTGAGAAAGTTGCCGCTAGGAGCAGTGGCAGTAAAGCCTCGAATGTTAAAAGTGCTGCTCCGTAGTGTTGAAGGACTGATTCTAGTTACTCCAGGAACGTTTTTCAGGGCTTCTTCTAGACGAGTAACGTTTTGATCGCGCAATACCTCCTGCGGCACCACTTGAATCGACTGGGGAATATCTCGAATTGGTGTATCCGTTTTTGTCGCTGTACTCGCATTGGGCACACGATAGCCTTCTCGCTGTCCCGTCACCACAATTTCCTCATCTGGTTCGTCTGCCTCCGGATTCAGGCTATAGGCCAACCCCCCCGTCTTCAGCGTCACCTCCGTCTGCGGTAGCGCATCCTTTCCCGCCACACTCACCCGAAGATTGCCCAACCGCTGCTCCACCTGCACCGTGGCAATATCCGCCGTTGGGCTGTCTGCCACAAACGTCTGTCCCTGCGGCAACGCCAGCGTCGCATTGGGAATCTCGGCAATCAGGCTA
>NZ_WVIE01000073.1 GCF_010091945.1 Myxacorys almedinensis A | reverse complement strand
CCGAATCACAAGATTGACCGTTGCCTCTTCTCGCCCCTCTTCCTTAATTTCCTGGTAAACCCTCGTTTCCTTTAGCGTGATGTCTAGCATTGCCTCTATCTCCCGTTGGCTCAACTGTTCAAATCGGTAAGACACAATCGTGGTAATCATCTCTATTATGGCGCGACTGGCAACTTCAGACACCTCCTGACGACTCCTGCTCAGCAAAAACCTTGCTTCCTCCGCTGCTCTGGCTTCCTCTACCATCGTCAACACCATCACTGCCACCCATAGCGGCAAGGAGCGAATCTTCCCCAACTCATCCAAATACACCCGATGCACTTGATCTCCACCCAATAGCGTTCGATGCGGATAAATCTCATCTTGCTCAATACTGCGAGATGGATAGATGATCACCGCTTGCCAATCACTAAATCGATCACGATTGCGATAGAAATACAATGCTGATTCTGCAAACACTCTTTCGTACAGTAGTTTATCCTTCTGAAACTGCACCTCACAAAAGTAGACTACTCCAGTTCCTTCCTCTTCTGGTGGCAAAAACACCCCATCAATCTCAAACTTCGGCTCTTTCACTGCCACTGAATCAAAGCGATAAGCTTGGGCGTTAGCGGGCGGATCAGGCAGCAACTCAAACAATAGCGTTGGCGATTGCTGAAATAGTTTGTAGAAG
>NZ_WVIE01000072.1 GCF_010091945.1 Myxacorys almedinensis A | reverse complement strand
AATGCCCTCACCAGAACCAGAACTAGAATCATCCGAGCCATCATGTGCAGCCAAGTCAGACTCGGGCTCGAGTGTCCCTTTCTGAGTCTCCTGAGTCGATCCAGTGGCTGCTTGGCTGCCAAGCGGTGCGTTCTTCCGCTGCAAGCAGCCGGAATTCGAACTCCAGCCATTCCGGCCATGCTGACACCGCCGCGGCGGACTCGCACTCGAATAACGACTTGAATCCTGACTTGAACAATGACTTGAATCCTCCTCTACATCTGCTACTGCTGCTGCCGCCGCTTCACCGTCCCCACTGCCATCTTCGTCGTCCTCGTCGTCCTCGTCGTCTTTGAACCCGGGGATCACCATAGGCACCCGCTGGACTTGCCAGGCCCGGCGCGCCACCGCCGCCCAGCCGCCCAGCCGCCTGCGTCGGAGCCGCAAGTCGTGCGTCAGCGCCGCCAGGAACGTCAGCGCGAACAGCGCGTACACCAGGACTTGTGACATCAGCTGCACGAGGCTGCCGGCCAGTGCCAGCATCCATCGTGTCGCCGTATTCGCGGCCCGGACGAGGAGTCGCATCTGTCCGACTGTCCGACTGTCCGACGCGCCCGACGCGGCCGGCACTGCGATTGACAAGCGCGAACGGCGTCACGACGGCAAGTGAAAACCGACGTGACCGCGTGAGGCGGGAGGGAGAAGCTGGGCAATGTT
>NZ_WVIE01000071.1 GCF_010091945.1 Myxacorys almedinensis A | reverse complement strand
AACCGTTGCTTCTGTCACTGGCTTTAGCTTTATCGTAAATGCACTATCTGTCGCAGGCATTTTTTGATTTGGTATGAAGCCTGTGTTCAAGAATAGTGAAAGAGTCATGAGGGGATGGGGTGATGAGGGAGATTGGCGATCGCAGGGAATTGAGTTCAATTGAGAGCGCGATCGCGCTCTTTTGTTGATCGTACTGGGATGAGTAGCGATCTCGCGATCATTCAGCATCGTTGCTAATTCTGTTCAGCGACCCTTGCGGTATCTGCAAAGCAGCGCGCTTCCAACCAAGCCTCTAAATCCGCCAACGTGGTGAAATTGAGTAAAGCTTCGCTGAGATCTTCCAGGACGGGTAAAGGTAGGGATGAAATCGCGATCGCTGAACTGGCAAGCGCGATCGCGTAGGATGCCTTGCAACGCATCAATCCATCAGCCTGGATTACGACCCACGATCGCCCTTCGTCAGCGTGCGATCATTATTTCTTGATATGAACCTGCAAAACTATCATTGATCGCATTATGGATTGCATCCATGTGTTGTTGAATCCGCGGCCACGATGTCGATAGCAAGACCACTACAGCAATCCGATGACTAGCAAGGTTTTGTTGGTAGCGGAGATTTTGATCAGTCGTGATGAGAAGGTCATATCCATTGCGTTCTGCCATGTTGAGCAGTTCACCATTGGTCAGTGCCGACCATCCTT
>NZ_WVIE01000070.1 GCF_010091945.1 Myxacorys almedinensis A | reverse complement strand
TAGATGCAATACGATCGCTAGGCTTGGGATGTCCTAGTCTGCGCACAATGCTGGTTGCGATCTTCATTGGTGTGATGCTTTTAGCGTTCTATCCAGCTTTTTCAGTGGTAACAGGAGCCAAACTAACCTTGCGCGATAACTGGATTGGGATATCGTTAGGTTTGTTTGCCCAAGCAGGAATCGCAGAGGAAGTCTTGTTTCGAGGCTATCTGTTTGGACACCTCCGAAAGGGACGGACATTTTGGCACGCGGCACTCCTCTCGCTACTGCCCTTTGTCGCGGTACATGTCTTACTATTTGCATCCCTGAATTGGATAATTGCTATAGCCTCAACACTTTTAGCTGTGGCAACGGCATTCCCGTTTTGCTATTTCTACGATCTCAATCGCCGCACCATTTGGGCATCAGCACTCATCCATTGGATTGTGCAAGGTGCAATCAAACTGGTCATGATTCCCGATGGCTCCTCCCTAACGATCTCACTTGGTTGGATGGCAATGTGTGCAGCCGTACCGTATGTTGTCTTTGGGTTCCGCAATCAATTGGATCTCAAACCAGCTACTGATGAACGCCAGCTAACAAGTCGATGAAGCGGACGGTTGAGAGATCTTGGTACTGAGTTCGAGGTTACTTGCCGCCGCTTATCTTAGTCGTTAGGTCACCCGCAACGTTCAGCCCTCTGAAAGATCTTCTAACTACTTATAAAGTTTTATTATTT
>NZ_WVIE01000006.1 GCF_010091945.1 Myxacorys almedinensis A | reverse complement strand
ACACCTGACATTGCTGTTTTTCTCCACACGGCAGAACCCATTCTCTCATTTGTCTCTCCCTTTTTTCAATTTGGTATCAAAGACCCCAAGGGCAAATTTGAGCCTCAAGCGTTTCTCTCAACCGATGTCAATGCCACAGCCAAGCAAATCCTGTTGTGGTTCCGTCAGCGGTGGCAAGTGGAAGTAACTTTTGAGGAAGTCCGTGCCCATTTAGGCGTCCAAACCCAACGACAATGGTCTGACTTAGCCATCTTACGAACGACTCCTGCCTTACTCGCCCTGTTCTCAATTGTTGTCTTACTAGCACATCAACTTCAGTCTCAAGTGCAGGTTTCACTGCCTCAATCTGCTTGGTATGACAAATCTCTGCCAACCTTCATCGATGCATTAGCTTTTGTTCGTCAACAGTTTTGGCAAACTCGACTTTTTCAGCCCTCTAGCCAAACAACCGATGTGGTAAAAATACCAAAAGCCTTGTTGGATTGCTGGTCTAGCCTCCTGTGCTACGCTGCTTGAATTGGATAAAGTCGAGCTAAAAAGTCATGATTAGGCAGATAAAAAAGGGTGAGCTACATTGCCCACCCACCTTAAAATCGCAGAAATAAAACACTTATTTGTTGGGCTGAGGCGTCATTCGCAAGTAGGGCTTCACTTCGGTTACCCCTTTCGGAAACTTCTCTCTTGCCGCATCAGTGGGGATCGATGGTACAACAACGACATCGCCCCCATCAGTCCAGTTTGCTGGAGTTGCAACGCCGTAGTTGTCGGTCAATTGCAGGGAGTCAATCACCCGTAGAATTTCCTCAAAGTTCCGCCCTGTGCTAGCAGGGTAGGTAAAGGTTAGACGAAGTTTTTTGTTGTTGTCGATGATGAACACCGATCGCACCGTCAAGGTATTATTGGCATTGGGGTGGATCATGTCATAGAGATCAGAAACTTGGCGATCTGGATCAGCCAAAATCGGATAATTTACACTACAGCTTTGGGTTTCGTTGATATCGCCAATCCAGCCTTTGTGAGATTCAGCCGAATCAACGCTGAGCGCGATCGTTTTCACATTGCGCTGATCAAATTCGGGCTTGAGCTTTGCTACTTGACCTAGCTCTGTGGTGCAAACGGGAGTGTAGTCTGCTGGATGCGAGAAGAGAACGACCCAGCTATCGCCAGCCCAGTCGTAGAAATTGATGGTTCCTTCAGAGGAGTCTTGCGTGAAGTTGGGAACGGTGTCGCCAAGTCGGAGAGCCATAACGTTCTTATTTTCCTTATCGATCGAGGATAGTTACTCAGTGATCATGCCATAAAACCCCAGTTTTCCGGTCGGGTTTTAGATCTTATTTATGATCTTAGCGAAAGGAGACCAAATATTTGAGTGTGAAATGTAACGTTGCGTTGAGCGAGGGCAAGATGGCTCAACCTTTGCAAGCTGAAAAATCTTCGTAAACCCTTGTACGCAAACGGCACAGAAGCTTTCCAGCCGTCTTACATTCTGTAATTTCTGACTGCGATGGGTCACCCTGTTGTTTACCCGCTTATAAATCGCGTTGCCAACCTTTACTCAGGGAGTGATCATTTAATATACGTAAATTAGTTGAAATTGCGGAGTCGAAAAGAGAGGGTCTTGAAGTTTAATCACATTGGCTTATATTACACTGCTTATGCCAATATAAAGTTCCTGTGAAGTGCCCATCTACCGTAGGCAGGATACTATCAGATTTAGACCCTCACAGAATCGAGATTCATGGACGCTAAAGCTTTTCTAACAGTTGATGAGGAAGCCCTTTCTCTAAGACAGTGCCTTCGTTATTTACAAACATCGGGTAAGCTGCAAGGCTTTCTGGGTGATATTTTGCGCCAGTATATTTTAGAGCATGAGCTAGAGAACCGCGAAGATCTCAACATTAACCCTGCGGTGATTGAGCAGGCAGTGATCGATTTTCGCCTCCAACAACAGCTTACCGATCCTAAAGTATTCCAGGAATGGCTGAATCGCAACGGTTTGGACTACACTACGTTTCACAACCAAATTTCATCTAACTTTAAAGTTGAGAAGCTTAAGCAAGTTGCCACCGAGCCTAAACTGCAAGAATATTTTATTGAACGTAAAGTTTTTCTTGACCGGGTCGTGTTGTCACGGATCATCGTTGAAAATCAGGAATTAGCTGAAGAACTCAAAATTCAGGTGCACGAGGGAGCTAGTTTTGAAGAACTGGCAAGGGAGCATTCGGTGGCTGACGATCGCATTGCAAATGGCATGATGGGACCGGTAAGCCGGGGAACGATGCCTGATAATGTTCGGGCGGAGATCGATTCTGCCAATGTGGGCGATTTGGTCGGCCCGCTTGAGATTGAGAATCGCTGGGCATTGTTTCGAGTGGAGCAAGTTTTGCCGGCATCGCTCGATAATGCCCAACTGAGCCAGATGTTGCGTAACGAGTTGTTTGATCGGTGGATGGGTGAAAAAATCCAAAAAATGACCGTCAAACTACAAGTTGGTGAAGACTAACCCAACGATGTTCCGACCCATTTGATCTCGATCGGTTTGATGATCTGCTGTCCCCCAGTTCTGAGTGTTAGATGCTTACAAATGACATTGCCGCGAATTTGCCGTGGGAAGCACCGCCCTTGTGTTTCCTCAGCCCTGATCAGCAAGTTCAATTTAAGACAAAAGCCGAGATCCGGCGATATCGGCTAGGGCAATTGCTGTGGTCAGAGGAAACGCCTGGTCTCCAGTTGATTGTGTTGAGTGGAAAGGTGCGGCTGATTTCTGAAGAGGAGCGGACGGTGTTGCTCAAGCCTGGAGAGTGGCTTGGTGAACTGCTGGAACTGCCGGGATGGAAGGCGCGGGCAGCGAGTAATGATGTGGTGGTAGTGCAGTGGAACGCAGACACATGGGCGGCATTGTCGTCGGCTGATATTGATCGGTTTTGGGCAATTCAGCGCGATCGCTATCAGCCCCAGACGGATGTCTCGCCCCAACCGGTCTCCGGATTTCCCTTTGTTTCGGGCATGAATCCAGGGGCAGCCTGTTTAACGATGGTGGCAAACCATTTGCAAAACCCGGCGCAGTTGGAGTGGGTGCAACGGCAGTTGACCGGGCAGCGCCCCACCCATCTGGTCGATGCGGCTGAAAAGCTGGGTCTACAGTTGCGGCGCATCGAATCGACCTGGCAAAATTTGAGGCTGCTCAATTTTCCGGTGCTGCTCCGGTGGGGAACGCCAAATGCTGAGCAGCATTGGGTGGTGGGATATGGCGTCAGAGGCGATCGCTTGATTATTGCTGATCCGATGAATCCGCTCATGACCTGTGAAGCAATTCACCGCTCTGCGGTGCAGCAGTCGTGGGACGGGGCCCTTTGGCAAGTCGAGACGGTTCAGAAGCAAGAGCGGTTTAACCTCGGTTGGTTTTTGCCAGCAGTCTGGAAGTATCGGGGGCTACTGGTTGAGGTTCTCGTTGCCTCAATCACGCTACAGATTGTGGGTTTGGCAACGCCGTTGATTACTCAAGTCGTCATCGATCGCGTCATGGTACAGGGCAGCATCTCGACGCTAGATGTCATGGCGTTCGCGCTGCTGGGCGTTGCCATTTTTGAAGCGGTTTTGGGTATTCTTCGCCTATTTATCTTCACGCACACGGCTCGGCGCTTGGATCTGAGCCTTTCGGCACAATTGTTTCGCCACTTGATGCGGTTACCTCTGGCGTATTTTGAGTCTCGCCGGGTGGGAGATACGGTAGCGCGAGTTCAAGAGCTAGAAAACATTCGCCAGTTTATGACTGGCACGGCGCTGACGGTTGTCCTAGACTCGATTTTCTCTGTTGTTTATTTAGCGTTGATGTTTTTCTACAGCATCCCACTGACTGCCGTAGCGCTGGCGGTGTTGCCGCTATACGCGGCGCTAACGCTCACCACCACGCCGATCTTACGGAACTGGCTCAACGAGACGTTTAACCGCAGTGCAGATAGTCAGTCGTTTCTGGTTGAGACGGTGACGGGGATTCACTCGGTCAAAGCTCATGCGGCAGAAAAAACCTCCCGCGATCGCTGGGAAGGATTGTTTGCTCGCTATATTCGCACCAGCTTTAAAGCGTCCACAACCTCTAATATCAGCAACAACTTGGGCGACTTTCTCACCAATTTTTCCTACCTGTTAATTCTCTGGGTCGGGGCGCATCAGGTGATTCAACAAAACCTGACGATTGGGCAGTTGGTCGCATTTCAGATGTTGTCTGGGCGGGTGACAGGTCCGTTGCTGAGGTTAGTTCAACTGTGGCAGAATTTGCAGCAGGTGTTGTTATCGGTTGATCGAATCGGCGACATTCTCAATGTTCCTCCCGAAGCCGAACCGGGATCAGGATTGGTGTTGCCACCACTTAAAGGGCAGGTAACGTTTGATCAGGTGTTCTTTCGATATAACCCGAACCAAGAACCCGTTTTAAAGGGAATTTCGTTTACTACTGAACCCGGAATGCTGGTTGGTGTGGTGGGTCGCAGCGGGTCGGGCAAGAGCACGCTCTCTAAACTCCTGCAACGGCTTTATCTCCCCGAAGCGGGGCGCATCTTGGTTGATGGCTTTGATGTCAAGAGTGTGGATTTGCACTCGTTGCGGAGTCAAATGGGGGTTGTGCTGCAAGAAGATCTGATCTTCAATGGCACGATCGTCGATAATATCAGTCTTGGACGCGCCGACATTAGCGCCGAAGAAGTCGTAGAAGCGGCGCGGTTGGCGGTTGCCCACGACTTTATCAGCGAACTGCCCCAAGGCTATGAAACCAACACGGGAGAACGGGGTACAGCACTTTCAGGGGGGCAACGGCAGCGCATTGCGCTAGCGCGGCTGTTTCTCTCTAATGCTCCTGTTTTGGTGTTAGATGAGGCAACAAGTGCGCTCGATAGTGAGACTGAACAGCAGGTGTTGCAAAATCTTCAGCACGTTGCCAGCGATCGCACCGTTTTTCTAATTGCTCACCGGTTTGCCCCGCTCAAAAAGGCAGATTTAATCTTGGTTATGGAAAAAGGGGTAATTGCTGAAAAAGGAACCCACGACCAACTGCTGCGATCGAAAGGTTTGTATTGGTCGCTCTATCAGCGTCAGCAAGCATCGGTCTAAGTTAGGTCATGCCACGTAGGATGGCTCGGAGGTCTTGAAGTCCCGTTTTGGCAGTATGAAGCGGGACTTCAAACCTCTCCAACGCAGTGCTAAGCGCTAATTGTCGCCTTATACATCGACTCTCGCACACTCACCACCGCCGCCACCAATTTATCCATTTCTTCGCGCGTGTGCAGCGAATTAACCGTCATGCGGATTCTGGGCTTCGCAATAAACCAGATGGGAGAAACCCAAATGCCGTACGTGGTCAACAGTTCCTGAGCAAACTCTTTGGGATTGATTTCGGCAGGCAACATGACCGGGACAACATTTGTCTCCCCAATGGTCTCAAATCCCTGAGCCATCAGCCGCGATCGCAGATACTTTGTATTCTCCTGCAAGCGCGTCACCAGTTCAGGATGCTCTTGCACCGTCCGAAGGCTCTGCAACGCTGCCGCTGCCAAAGGAGGCGCAAGAGAGCACGTTCCGATCGAGGTGGGTGAGCAGTTGAGTAATGGCTTGAGTTCGGCAGCCGGAGAACTGATCGCCGCCCCGACCGATGCCCCAAATTTAGAAAACGTCGTCATGATCAGCGGCACAATCCCTTTGTCGATCGCGGCTTGAGGCGTTAGCCCATAATGCTCGTAAATGCCCCGCCCCGTCGCCCCGATCGCGCCACTGGCATGGGCTTCATCCATCAGCAGCACACTGTCGGGATAGGGAGACATCACCTCGATCATCTCAGGCAGAGGCGCAAGATCGCCGTCCATGGAAAACACCGCATCCGAGACGACCATGATCCGGTCTCCCTCTTTGACGTAACGCTTTAACTTTCGCGCCAAATCTTCTACATCGCAATGACGATAGGCTTTGACCCGGACTTGAGGGCTATAGCCAAACAACTTGCCCGATCGCGTGCCTGCATTCGCCAAAGCAGACACAATGCAGCCATGATTGAGCACATCGGTCATGATCAGCGTTTCACGGGTATGCTCAAAGCCCGGAACCGGAATTGCTAGATGGCAAAACGCATCCATCAGCGCTTGCATCGCCATCCACGCATTCAGGAAAAGCTGAGTATGGGGCAGATGCTTAAACCGCGAAACCTCTTCTTCTAGCTGGCGATGAATATCGATGCGACCGCTCAGCACCGAGGTTGAACTGGTCGAGGTGCCATATTGCAGAATGGCCGCGATCGCGGCTTGTTTGACCGACTCGTTTTGCGTTAGCCCTAACACATCATTGGTGCAAAAGGTGATAACGGTGTGCCGTTTCCCCGTTTCTGCGTCTTCGATCTCGACAATGTTTCCTTGACGAGTGTGGCAAATGTATTCATCAGGCTCTAGCCCGCTGTCATACCAACGCCGCACGTACTCCTTAACAACTTGCACAGTTTACTCCTCTCACCTGTTTGACGATCGCAATTCCGTAGAATGCTGCACTTTACGCATCTGACTCACCAGTATATTTATCTAATGCAAAATTTTGCCATTTTGCATCTTAAAGACACTGCCTCATAATCGATCGGGATAAATGGTTTTTTGGGATGAATAACAGCTTATCAGGGGGATGGGGAATGAGGGATAGGGGATGGGCAGTTTTTAAATTGCAAAAGCGACAGGCTGACCGAATCAGTCTTGCCCGTCGCTGATGATTAGTCATGGGTTGCTCATTCTTTTAGAGTTCGGCAACGGCTCGTTCTATAAGACGCCGCGCTAAGGTTTGCGTTCCCGTATGGGTATAGTATTTCACGGAAACGTCTAGGAATGCACCTACGTAGTCGAGTTTATCGGCAGAGATTTGGATAAATTGGCTGACGTGATTGACGACGCCTTGTTGAGTGAGGTTACGAGAGCTAACAAAGTCGCCCATCCAGCCTTTTACCGAATCAAAGCTTTGGGTAATAAAGCCAAGCTGCCCCGCCGGATTGCCGCCAGGAATCAGGTCACTAACGCCCTTAAAGGTTTGGTTTTTTTGCAGTTCTTCGGGCGAGGTTTGGGTGATGCTTGCCATCCCTTTCTCGATAAAGCCACCGCCTAGAGGGATCAGACCGTCGTAGCACACGAGGGCTGCCATTCGCATCAAAGACTCGCCGCCATAGTCTCCTAGTGCCGCGAGAAAGTCTCCGATACTGTCTCCGGGAATGCCGTTGATTTGGCAGAAAGCGACCAATTCAACCACGAGTTTAACAGCAAGATCAAGGCTTTGGGCTTTTTCTGGTTTGGGAGTGAGGTTGCCCAAAAAGCCTAGAAACGAGATGTCTTGCCCAAGTTTGTTTGCCATTGCGGCGGCACCGAGTGCCCCTGAGGCACTATCGACGGTGTTGTAAAGCCACATGGCGCGCTGATAGCCTTGAGATTTGTCGTTGTAAAGGTAAACCGCCCGTTCCCCGATCGCTTGGATCATGGCTTCGTCGGTTTCACCCGTAACGGCGCGAATCGTGTTGGTGAAGCCCGTCAAGTTTTGCCATTGCCCTGGCACAACGAAATCGAGGGCATTGAGGGCTTTGACGGTCATTCCGCCCGTGGGGAGTTCGTCCACCAGTTCGTAAATTGTTTTGCTCATGGCAATTCCCTATAAAATGTCTTCACTATTTTGGTTTGCACTATCAATTAGTAACAATTAGTGAGAGTGGAAGCGAGGGTGAGGCGTGATAAAAGAACGGAGTCTAGATCAGCGCCAAAAGTGCTCTAGCTATCGAGTCTTGCCAATCCTTTAAGATCAAACTTAGAAATCCATTGTTCGCGCTGGGCTTGGCTAAAGTCGGGGTCACGCGAGAGGACTTTCACTTGATATTTGCCAACCAAGACTCCTGTTTGGGTGTTGCCCATGGTCATGGCGGGGTAGCCTGCGATCGTTTCGGTGCTGTTCTCATATTTGGCGGCGGCGGCGGGGAGGCTGCTGGTATCGGAAATCGAGAGTTTGGCGAGTTCTTTGCCATCTTTTTTGAGAGAGGCTTCGCTAAACCCTTTCTTTTCTTGGGTGTAGACTCGCTCGTAGCCTGCGCCGGGTTTTGGAAAGAACTTGTTAAACTGGCTGCCCTGGGTCGCATCTTTAGCAACGGCGGTGACGCCTCGCTGAGTGCTATCTTGCTGGGCTTGGGCAAAGCGATCGGGCGCTTTTGCCTGACAGCCTGTGATGAATAGAACCACGGTCAACAAAAGGGCGACGAGGCTTCGCTGCCAGGGTTTCAAAAGGGTTGGTGCTGGGTTTCTCATGGCGGTTTGGTCAGAGAGAATGGGTAATTGATGAAGACGACGATCTGATATATACCAAACTTCCTTGCCAACGCGACTGGCTGAGGAGAGATTTTTCGGCGCGATCGCAGGGAAAGCGTCTGCAAGTCGAGATCGGTTGATGGTGTAAGGTTTACGGTTTGTACGGTCTTTTTGTACTGTAATGCGATCGCACCCCGAAAAGAAACCTATTTTGCAATCAGAGAAGAAATGTGTGATCTCCGTTATGCCTGTCCATGGGTGGCATCTTGGAGCCGTTTGGGTTCTTCCCCAGGGTGCCGCAGATAGCGTTCGTACTGGCGCACAATCAAGCGTTGCACCGCTACGATCGCGGGATTGACTTCTACATAGCGGCGTTCAGGATTTTTAAGATAGTGTCTCTGTTCACTCTCAATCATCTCAATATCTTGGTTGAGAAATCGCATAAATAGCAAATGTAGAATCGCAGGCTGTAATATGGGGCGCAATGGTTTGAGCAGCCATTTTGGAACACGGACCTTTAAAAAAAACAACGCGAAGGATCGGCTTTCTGTCTTGCTAATCGGCATTCGCATTAGATAAAGAGATGAAACGCCTTCGAGAGTGCTGGTGTAGTGAGGATAACGATAACAAATTGAAATGGTTCTAGTCGTAACATCACCGTCTTCACTTAAGCCTAAAAACTTGGTAATGGCTCCTTTGTAGGAAACGTTGTAGGCAGCACTGACGGAGTTTTCTGTCTCTTGGAGCTTCAGCAATACGGGGTCAAACCAGCCTTGAAGATTTTGATGCAAATAGCCGTGAAACACATCCATCGTGTTTTCATTGCAAATGGAAAAGTGAGCGTTAAAGTGAGCCGTGATCGGCACCATCAGCCAGTCTGGCTTGTCGTATTCTAGAATTTCAGGAATGAGTTCAAGGTCTGCCAAGGCGGGGTCGCCTGGAAAAATCCATAGAATGCCATATCGTTCTTGTACTGGATAGCTCCTCATGCGGGCGCAAGGCAACTTTTGATCCGAGTTCCAATAGGGAATATTGATACACTCGCCGTTGCCGTCAAATTCCCAGCCGTGATATCCACAAGCGATCGCGTCTCCCTGCACTTTGCCCTTATCCATCGCTACGCCTTTGTGAGGGCAGGCATTCTCAACCGCTTGCACGCGATTTTTGCTGTCTCGAAACAGCGCAATGCCAACGGGATCACCGTCGCTATGGGGTGGCTCCCATAGGGTGACAGGCAAAATCTGTTGAGGCTTAAGATCGGTTGCCCAGGCGACGGCATACCAGTAGTTTGGGTTGATTCCTACTTCTCGCACCGCATTGCGGACGGTTTGACCCGTTAGCGTCGTCGCTAGTTCCATTTCTCTCTTCTCCTTGCTTGGTCTGAATCATAGCAAAATTAGGCAGAGAGGGTATAGGAGCCGATTTAGAGCGATTTTCAGATGAAGAAACCACGGTCGTTGTGGGTGGATGGGTGGATGGGTGGATGGGTGGATGGGTGGATGGGTGGATGGGTGGATGGGTGGATGGGTGGATGGGTAGATGGGTAGATGGGTAGGCGTGTGACTCAAGCTAGTGAGAACGACTGTAATACCCAATTAATCTGTAAATGCTACAGATGTGCGACCTCCCCCAACCCCGCCTCAGTAAAGTGGGGAGCCGGAAAGTCCCTCCTGACCCAGGGGGATGCCGTCGGCAGGGGGGTCGAGGATCTGTCGCAGTGAAAAATCAATTGGGTATAACACGGCTCTGTTGATTTAGTCAGGAAATCTGCAACGCTATCCGTCCTTTCTGCAATTCGACCTTTCTGCAATCTGATCGCAAAGCCTGGTATATTTTTGCTTATTTACGGATGGAGTGAAATTGCGCCATGAACTCTCCTAATCCTGTTCATGTGATTCCGGTTTCGACTGCCCAACACCAGGAGATCTTTCTAGATGTGCCAGCGCGAGTTTATGCTGGCGATCCAAACTGGGTAGCACCGTTGCGGAGCGATACGATCAAAGAGTTTTCGCCCGAATATCCCTTTCGGCAGTATGGAGAGCTTCAGCAATTTATTGCGGTGAAAGATGGCGAGGGGGTGGGTCGAATTGTGGCGATGGTGAACCAGCGATTGATTGAGCGTGAGCAAACCAATGTCGGGCTGTTTGGGTTTTTTGAATGCATTAACGACGTTGCGATCGCATCTGCTTTGTTCAAATCTGCCTGCGATTGGTTGCGCGATCGTGCCCTGACCAGCGTGCGAGGACCAATTAATTTTTCAACTCAAAACTCTTGCTTTTTTCTGATTGATGGCTTCGACTCGCCGCCCATGGTGATGATGCCTTACAACCCGGCGTATTACCTAAACTTTATGGGGCAGGACGGCTGGCAAAAAGCAAAAGATGCTTACGCTTATCACCTGCCGCTCGACAAGCCGCTATCTCCTGAATTTGAGAAAGGCTACAACATTGCTTGTAAATCGGGGGTGACGTTTCGCAAAATTCGCACTAAGGGAGACGACTTTACCCAAGATGCGATCGCGATCTATCAGCTTTACACCAAGGCATTTGCCGAAAATTGGAGTTCGACACCCCGAACGCAAGATGAATTTTTAGAGCAAGCCAAATCGCTGCAAAGCTTGGTTGATCCAGATACGTTTTGGATCGCTGAATACAATGGTGAAATGATCGGCGTGTTCATGAGTTTGCCGGACTACAATATTGCCCTAAAACATGTGAATGGCAAACTGAACTGGTTAGGCATTCTCAAGTTTTTGTGGTATCGTCGCCAGATCGATCAAGGTCGTGTGTTTGCGATCGCGGCGCTTCCCGAATTTCGGCGTAAATTAGTTCCGTTGGGACTGATTTATTTAGGCTTGCAAGGTGCAGTTCAAAAAGGCAAACCCTACAAACAAGCAGAATTATCTTGGATTTACGAAGATAACGCCCCGTCCCGAAAATTGATTGAGGCATCAGGGGGCATCATCTACAAAACCTACCGGATTTACGAGAAATTGTTGTAATCTAGCAAAATTGTTCTGCAAGTTGGTCTATCAAAATTGGTCTACAACCTCAGAGCACTTGATTGAACGCTGCTCGTTAACTACTAGCCTTGAACTCTACGATCGCAACTCCACAGCAACTATGAAGGCATTGGTCACAGGGGCAAACGGTTTCACCGGATCGCATTTAGTCAAAGCCTTGCTAAAGCGCGGCGATTCGGTTGTGGGCATTGTTCGCCAATCTAGCGATCGCGCTCGTCTGGCTGGCTGTTCCCTTGATCTGGTCTACAGCGATATCGCCGATGCGTCGCAGCCGGGAGCCAGTCGCGCTGCCCTGCATCAAGCCATGGCAGGGGTCGATGTGGTCTTTCACACGGCTGCCTACGTCGAGCTTGGGCTGGTCAATGCTGCCAAAATGGAACGAGTCAACGTTGAGGGAACGCGCGCCGTTCTAGATGCCGCGCAGGCAGCAGGCGTTTCTAAACTGGTGTATTGCAGCACGATCGGCATTTTTGGAGATACCCAAGGGAGAACCATCGACGAAACGTTTCAACGAGAACAAACTAGTTTTTCCTCTGCCTACGATCGCACCAAATATGCCGCCCAACAGTTGGTCGATCGTGCCGCCGCCACAGGGTTTCCCGTCGTCAGCGTGCTGCCTTCGGGCATCTTTGGCAGCGACGATCCGCACTTCAAACCCGTGTTAGATTCCTTTCTCAAGGGTCGCTTAAAACTTTGGGCGGGGGGCGGCAGAATTACCGGAATCGTGCATGTAGATGACCTGGCAGAGGCGATGATTTTGGCGGCAGAGCGCGGCAGATCGGGAGACTATTACATCATCTCGGCAGGGGATCTTTCGACCCGTGAAATGTTCGAGATTTTTAGCCAAGAAACCCAGATTCCGCCTCCTCGTGACGCCCCCGAACCTCTCGTTCGCGTGGTTGCCTCGGTGCTTGATCGGGTGGGTCGCACCTTCGCTTGGCAGCCGCCGATCGACAACGAACGAGTGCATTATGTCTACGATCGCTGTGTCCGAGTTGATGCTAAGAAAGCTCGGCAAGAGCTAGGTTGGACGCCGCGATCGCCCGAAGAAACGCTGCGAAGTTTGGTTCGCCCTTTGGCAAAACGCGCCTGATCGGATGTCGCACGAAACTTGCGGCGTGCCACAGCCAGAATTTTGAGGTCTGGGCGTTCCCTAAATTCAGCAACGTTGAGCTTGCCCAGGGTTTTACGACGGCTTAGACGCCTCCTGTTCTGGCAGATGCACCGTAAAAATCGAGCCAATGCCGATCGTGGATTTCACGTCAATCGACCCACCGTGCAATTCAACAAGCTGTTTGGTTAGCGCTAATCCTAATCCCGTCCCTTCGTACTTGCGATCGTAGGAGCAATCAAGTTGTTGAAACGTTTGGAACAGCAGCGATCGCTGTTCTTCGGAAATGCCAATGCCGTTATCTTCCACCTGCAAAATCGCCGCTTGATCGTGTGCCCAGACCCGCAGCATTACCTGCCCTTGCGCTGGCGTAAATTTGATGGCATTGGTCAGCAGATTGAACAAAATTTGCTGGACTCGCTGCGGGTCAGCGTAAAACTGCATGTCGCCCTGCCCCTGCTGCACGTCTAAGCAGAGGTTGACCTGCTTGGCATTGGCTCGTGGTTGCACAGCTTCAACGGTTTGGCGGGCGAGTTGCACCAAGGAAAATTGCTCTATGATCAACCCCAGCTTACCCGCCTCGACCTGAGACAAATCGAGAATGTCGTTGATCAACGACAGCAAATGTTCACCCCGATTTTGAATCGTTTGCAGATATTTTTGCTGCTTGTGCACCGTTATAGCGGGCTGCATCTCCGAACTGTAAGCCCGTAACAACGTAGCCGCCATGCCGATAATGCTCGTCAATGGCGATCGCAACTCGTGGCTCATGGTGGCTAAAAATTCTGACTTAGCAAGGCTTGCCGATTGCGCGGCTACCAGGGTGTCGCGTAGCGCTTGCGTCCGTTCTGCCACTTTTTGTTCGAGGGTAAGTTTTTGCGCGTGCAGTTCAGAGTAGAGATTAGATTGGCGAATGGCGATCGCAAGATGCTCTGCGATGTGGTGCAAGAAGGCTTGCTCATGGTCTTGCCATTGCCGGGGGGCATAACATTGATGGGCGATTAGCAAGCCCCACAGTTGCTCTTCAACGATGATCGGTGTCACCAGTTCTGCCTGTACCTGTGCTTGCGATGAGAGCTTTAGCAGCCGCCGCGTTTGAGACGGAACGATTTGGCAATCTGCGATCGCCCAGGTCAGTCTATCTCGATCGGCACTCCAAAGAGCATGACTAGCAATGTCAGTGTCATCTTTTATAAAATGCAGCACTGAGGGAATCGCGTCGCTCTTGCGAGATTCGTAGGTAATGCCATCCAAAGTGGGAATGGTTTCCTGCGCCGGAATTTTCGGCTCGGTAGAGACGAGGCACGAAGGAGCCGGAATGTTGAGTTGATAGATGATCAGCCGATCGGTCTGTAGAAACTGGCGCACCTGTTGGACTGCCGTTTCCAAAACCACCGGCAACTCAAGACTCTGACGAATCAACGACGTGACTTGATTGAGCAGGCGTTCTTGCTGGATCTGCTGCTGCAACGGTTGCGCCATCGTTGCAGGCTGCAAGCAGTGGGCAGTGGGCGAGAGCGTTTCTAGCAGTTGTAGGGTAAATTCACTCTGGCGGTACGGATCGTTTGGCGCTAGCTGGGCGATCGCGTGGGTGATCTGACGCTCTAGCAAAGAATGCATTGGAACCTGAGGTTTGAGCGTAGACAGAAAAGCCGCGATCGCACAGGGATCAAACGTAAGCTGGATCTGGCACGGGGCGTCTAGACTCGCTGCCATAGAGTTGCCCTGCAACAGGGCGCTAAAGCCTGAAGAAACTACCGCAACAAAGCGCTCTGCCAACGGTTCTACGCCTTCTACACTAGACTCGCTCAGGATGAGGGCATCTGGGTTGCCTTTTTGTTTGAGTAAGCTGCTAACGTGGTGAAAATGACTCCAAGCAAGGATGCGACGGACGCTACATGTCTGGGAGCTATGCATATTCGGTACGGGTCAGATGGCGTCAAGACACAGCAGACTGTCGAAAATAGAAGCTGTCATGCCTTTGGTCGCTCTTTATGGTTGGGTCGCGGTTGAATAGTTCAGCTAAATGCGGGCTGATGAGGAGTGCAACTTAACTTTAAACGAGTAATTTTTATATCAATGCTTCTGATGAAACCCTGCATTCATTATGCGACACAACTTCTCCTTACACGCTATTTCAAGCCATAAATTGTAACGATAGGGTGGCGTGTTGCAGCGCGACCGATGGGGCAGCGATCGCGCATCCGTACCTACCGAGTTATACCCAATTGATTTTTCACTGCGGCAGATCCTCGACCCCCCTGCCGACGGCATCCCCCCTGGGTCAGGAGGGACTTTCCGGCTCCCCACTTTACTGAGGCGGGGTTGGGGGAGGTCGCACATCTGTAGCATTTACAGATTAATTGGGTATGACTCAAACTTTTGTTGGGAGAGAGGGGAGCAGGGTGAGGGCAGTGCAAATTCAAAAAATTAAAAGCCGACCACGTTAAGGGTGATCGGCTTTTCGACGTAATCCAAAATTCGCGGGTTAAGCGATCGCTGCCATCTTCACATCGCTGTTTGCCAACAAGTCTTGCAACTCCTCAGCATCGACCGTTTCTTTCTCAATCAGCATCGCCGCTAACTGATCCAAAACATGGCGGTTGTCGGTAAGCACCGCTTTCGCACGACGGTAGGCTTCTTCTACCAAGGTGCTCACTTCCGAGTCGATCGTCGCGGCTGTCTCTTCCGAGAAATCCCGCTCTGAGGCAATATCACGACCCATGAACATGTTGCCCTGCTGACGACCCAGCGCCACCGGGCCCAAGCGATCGCTCATGCCAAACCGAGTCACCATCTGACGCGCCACCCGCGCCACCTGCTGGAGGTCGTTAGACGCCCCGGTTGTCACTTCTTCATCGCCGTAAATGATCTCTTCTGCTAGGCGACCCCCAAGGGCAACCGCCATCTGGTTTTGCAGATAAGAGCGCGAGTACAAGCCAGAATCCATGCGGTCTTCGCTCGGCGTAAACCAGGTGAGACCCCCTGCTCTTCCGCGAGGAATGATGCTGATTTTCTGTACTGGATCATAATCGGGCATCAGTGCCCCAACCAACGCATGACCCGCTTCATGATACGCCACTAGCTCTTTGCGCTTCTCGCTCATGACCCGATCTTTCTTCTCAGGTCCAGCGAGGACGCGATCGATCGCATCATTTACTTCGTCCATCGATACCTCAGTGAGGTTACGACGGGCAGCAAGAATTGCCGCTTCGTTTAGCAAGTTGGAGAGATCTGCGCCTGTAAAGCCAGGAGTACGGCGGGCAATGCGTTCCAGGTCAATATCTTTCGAGAGGGTTTTGCCCCGTGCGTGAACGTGGAGAATCTCAAGGCGACCTGCATAATCGGGACGATCGACGACAACTTGACGATCAAAGCGACCCGGACGCAACAACGCCGCATCCAAGACATCAGGTCGGTTGGTTGCCGCGATGATAATGATGCCCGTATTGCCTTCAAACCCATCCATTTCGGTCAGCAACTGGTTGAGGGTTTGTTCCCGCTCATCGTTGCCGCCACCGAGACCTGCACCACGCTGGCGACCCACAGCATCAATCTCATCAATAAAGACGATACAGGGCGCGTTGGTTTTGGCTTGCTCAAACAGGTCACGGACGCGCGACGCACCGACTCCGACGAACATCTCAACAAACTCGGAACCCGAAATTGAGAAGAACGGTACGCCTGCTTCGCCAGCTACTGCTTTTGCTAACAGGGTTTTTCCGGTGCCGGGAGGTCCGACGAGCAAAACGCCTTTGGGAATTTTTGCCCCCACAGCCGTAAAGCGATCGGCGTTCTTCAGGAAGTCTACGACCTCGTTGAGTTCTAGTTTCGCCTGATCGATGCCAGCAACATCATTGAAGGTCACCTGGGTTTGTGGCTCCATTTGCACCCGCGCTTTGGATTTACCAAAGTTCATGGCTTGGCTACCTGGACCATTTTGGGCGCGACGTAGTAAGAAGAACAGCCCTACCAGCAATAAGACTGGGAAGAACAAGCTGCTAACGGCGCGAATCCAGAAGTCGTTGCCGTCTGTCGCAGGCAAGACCGAGATATCAACGTTATTTTTAGTCAGGGTATTGATCAGGTCGGGGTCGTTGGGGAGGTTGACGACGACTCTGTTGCCGTCTTGCACCTGCACCACTGCCCGTGAGCGATCGGCACTGAGGCTAACTTTGTTAACGTTGTTGGTTTGCACTTCTTGAATGAACTGGCTGTAGCGCCAGGTTTCTCGCGTTTGAGGCTGTTTGTCAAAAAACGCAGTCGCCAGTGCAATGACGACGATCGCTAGGAGCGCATATAGCCCAGCATTTCTCCACCGTTTATTCACCGGGGTCTGTCCTCCTAATAGTTTGGGAACGAGGGATATCTCAGATTTTGCTTATGTTAATTAATATTAACGTATCTGAGAGCGTTGTGAAGGGAGCAAATCTAGGGGAAATGTTTTAAGTGCTCAAGGCTAAAGGCTTTAAGGCATTTGTAGCCCTGCTGCCAATCCTGAGAATTTGCATTAGTTTCCCTCCTCAAAAAATAGGTCTCGCAATGTCTGAATTCCGGGATGCGTGGGAGCGTAGGACAGCGTGGTGCCGGTGTTGAGAACGGTGTGAATTGGAATGACTTCCACGACACAGTTCGTATAAGCGATCGCATCAAAGTGTTCTACCAGCGCCGCATTCCACGGGGCTTCAGTCACTTCTTCATTGTGCCACTTTAGCCAAGAGATGAGGCGCGATCGCAGCAATCCTGGCAAAATCTCGCTCTCTAGAGGGGGCGTCCACCAATGCCCCTCTTTCCAGCCCCACAGATTGCCCGTGCTCGTTTCTAGCCAGTCGCCAGCCGAGTTTGTGAGAATGGCTTCTTGAGCATTCATTCGCTGAGCCGCTTGCAACGCCAACCACGGAGCAAGGTAATTTCCGGTTTTGTGAGACGGCAGCGATCTTGCTAACCCTCCAGCAACCCAAGCTGCGATTCCTGCTGTCTGCCGTTGCGTCAAATCTTCTGGTAGAGCGCGACCTGTGATCCATTCCCGCCCGTCCGGAAAAACAGCAATTCTAAGAACCGGATAGTGTTGCGTCATCCAGTCTGCCCCGTGGCGTAGTTGGCTCCAGTCGGGTTGTTGCCAGCCGAAGGTGTCTAGGCTGGTTTTGATGCGATCGCAGTGTCCCGCCCACTGGGTCAACGAATGGTCTAGAAATTGGTAAACGCGCATCGTTGTAAACACCGTTGCCCCATAAAGCAGCCCCGGATCGGTGATTGAAAGATCGATCGTATCTTTTGTAATGGCGTTCCCGTTATACCAAAATCCCAACATTTCTATCCTTGAATCAGCGTGAGTTTTTGCCGCTTGGGTACCTCAAACCACCTGTACACTAAAGCGTAAGTCATTCATTCCAGTTTGATTATGAGCAAGTCAGGACAGCACCTCGGTTGGGTGAAAAAAGCGGAAGTTTTTGTGGGATGGAAGCAGTATCGCCAAGCGATCGCGGCGTTTGATAAAGCCATCAAGCTCAAGCCCAATTATGTGGACGCCTGGATGGGGAAAGGCAGAGCGTTGATGGAGTTAGAGGATCTAGAGGGTGCGATCGCCACGTTTAAAAAAGTAATCAAACTGGAACCGAACAATTTTGATGCGTGGCTTCTGACCTCGATGGCGCTTGAAGAAGATATCGAGCGTCCCGAAGAAGCGCTAGCGTGGTTTGATGAAATGGTGGAAAAGATGCCAGATAATCCCGGAAGTTGGTTCTTTCGAGGAATGCACCTGACCCGACAAGATCGCCACGAAGAAGCCTTGAAATCGTTGGACAAAGCGGCAGAGATGAACCCGAACCCAATGATTTTGATGGCACGAAGCATTACCCTGCAACGCTTGGAGCGCTATGAAGAAGCACTGTCAGATGTAGACCGAGTGCTGACGACGGGTAGTGCCTTTCTGGCGTGGTTGGAGCGGGCAAAACTGTTGGAAAAACTAGGACGTAACGAAGAAGCGCTGGAATCGTATGATGAGGCAATTCGCGACGATCGCGGCAATCTTGAACTGTGGCAAGAGAAGATCTTGTTTATGGAAAAGATCGATCGCCATGAGGAAGCCTTGGAGTTAGTCAATAAGCTATCAGAAATCCTAACAGAGCGGTGGGATGTGTGGTGGATGTTGGCAGAGGCGTTGAAGCGGCGAGCGCGATACAATGATGCGATCGCAGCCTACAGTCGTGCCCTCGACCTTGAACCAGAGGAGGCAGAAATTTTCTATGGATTGGCAACATGTTATGGCTTGAGCGGAGATGCTGAACAAGCCTTGGGCAATTTGCACAGAGCAATTTCGATGGATTCCGATTACCGAGAAACGGCTGGAACAGAGCCAGCTTTTGACGTGCTGAAGGAGTCAGAAGAGTTCAAGGTGTTGTGTTCCTCTGAAGAAATGCTGCCCCAATCTGAATCTAAACGTGATGCAAAGGCATGAAAGCTGAAACCTTACACCGATACAATTTGTCTATTCACGGCATTATTATTTAGATATAGCACGCCCAAGAGAAGTCAATGGCTCAAGACAACAACCGCTTAGACCGCATTGAAGCTGCGTTAGAGACAATGCGGCAGCGCATGGAGGAAATGCAGCAACGAGCGGATCAAACACAACACCGAATGGATCAAGAGTTCGATCACCAGATGCAACTCAATGCTGAGCTTAGAACCCGACAGGAACTTCAAAGTCAGAACATTACTAACCTGATCACGGTTTCAGAAAACCTTCTCGAAGCAGTTCAGATGATGACTAGTGAGTTTCGTCAGCATCGCTCAGATGGTCATGGTGCATAGGATTTGACCCCATTAAGGTTGATGGCTGACGCTACGCTGCCTTCTTTTGTCGCAGGGGGCGCTTGTAAGCAGATTTTTTCTTGCGTCCGACGGTTTGGGCTTCGCTGCTATCGGCTCCAAATTGGGCAATCACGGCATTTTTGGCTTCGAGAATGCCATTGTGGAACACCCATTCCGCTTTGCGGGTGGCATCCAAAACTGTGCGATATTGTGCCTTGAGTTGGGCTTCAAGCTTTTGTAATTTCACCATTTCAATTTGATCCTGTTGGATCTGTCTGATTGAGGCTTCTTGGCGATGAGGGGTATAGTCGGTAAGGGTCTGCAAGCCCTCGAAGATGTCTTGATCTGCGTTTAGGATGCTTGGACTTAAGCGATTGTTTGTGTTTTGGGTCGTCATCGTTCAATTCCCTGAAGATTTGGCTGGATAGTATGAAGGTGCCCGATCACAGCTAAGGATGAATAAACGAATGTTCGTTTTTAAGAACTCTTCAAAAAGGGATTGGAAATTAGGGCATCAAGAGACGCAGAGTTTACGATTACTTCATCTTGATGGGTCGATTCGCCTTCTTGATGGATCAATTCGTTCTGCCGATGGGTCAATTGGTTTTCTGGATAGGTTAATTTGCTTGCTTAATCGGTCAATTTGCTTGCTTAATCGGTCAATTTGTTTTTTGGATGGGTCGATTTGTTTTTTGGATGGGTCGATCATTCCTCATGCAACGCAGCTATTGCGTATTGCGATCGCGGCTCCTTCCGAGTTTCACTCTGCGTCAATTGTGCCTAATGGCAGAGCGCGATCGCAGTTGATGGCAGAGCGCGATCACAATTCAACATTCCAGAACTGATCGTACCTTGAGGGCACCCTGCCATGATGACGATCGCTGGCTCCTGTTTGGTTGCCCCTGGAAAGCTTGGGTACTCTAAGTCAGTTTTACGGTTAGAGAAAAAATTCATGGCTGTGACAAGTGTAGCGATCGGGTGCCTAGCCTACATTCTGGGATTGATGGCAACTGCTCTTCCTTGGGGTGGCGTCGCTATTTTAGTTAGCGGAATCGTTGCTGCACTGGCTGCGCCTCGCCTTACACCGGGATACTTTCCAACCAAGGTTTGGATCATTGCGGGTGCGATCGCGTTGCTAGCGAGTGTTTATTTGCCATTACGAGTGCCCCATCCGAGCGCTCACGATATCAGTCATTTTGTGCCCGATGTTATTAACCAAGAAATGACGGTTTATGGACGTGTTGAAGAAGTGCCTCGATTGACGCGGAGCGGAAGAGCGCAACTGGGGTTAGAGGTGACAGGATTGGCATCAATTGAGCAAACCGTAGTGGGCAAACTCTACGTGACGATGCCGCAAAGTGAGGCAAAAGATTTGTATCCGGGAGCCGCGATCGCACTCACCGGATCGCTCTATAAACCCAAACCTGCCCTCAATCCGGGCGGATTTGATTTTCAAAAATATCTTGCCCAAGAAGAACGTTTTGCAGGATTTAATGCAAAAAAATCAGAACGTCTAGAACCAACAAAAAAACCAGGTTGGGGACTGTGGATGATTCAGCAAAAAATTATCAAATCTCAAGCAGACCGATTGGGAAACCCAGAAGGTGCATTACTCAGTGCAATGGTTTTAGGAAACCGAGTTGTAGGTATTCCATTTGATGTGAAAGATGCATTTACCAAAATTGGATTGAGTCATACCTTAGCCGCATCGGGGTTTCAGGTGTCCCTCATTTTAGGAATGGTGTTAGCTCTCACTCAGCGATTTCCGAAAGGGGTGCAATTTACTTGCGGTGCAGCAGGGCTGATCATCTTTCTCGGACTTGCCGGAATTCAACCGTCGGTTTTGCGAGCCGTCGTGATGGGATTTGCCATTCTAATCGGACTTGCAGCAGATAGAAAAGTGCAGCCTCTCGGCTCGTTGTTAGTGAGCGTGACGATTTTGTTGTTTATCTACCCAACTTGGATATGGAATTTAGGATTTCAACTGAGTGTTCTGGCTACGCTTGGCTTATTAGTGACCGTACCGACTTTAACAAAGTGGTTAGATTGGTTGCCTAGAGCGATTTCTCCTATTATTGCCGTTCCGATTGCTGCTTACATCTGGACACTTCCTCTACAACTTTACTCGTTTGGTATTGTTTCTCCTTACAGCATTCTAGTGAATGTTATTGTTACACCTCTGATTTCTGTTCTCAGCATTGGTGGTTTTGTGAGCGCTATGTTAGCCGTCATATCAGAACCCATCGGAAGTTACGCCGCTTGGCTATTGTTCTATCCGGCTCATTGGCTGATTGCGATCGTTACTTTCTTCTGCAAATTACCCGGAAATTCGCTCGCCCTCGGAACTATTTCTGCTCTACTAACACTGTTGTTATATGGATTGATTTGTTTACCTTGGCTACAACCTCGCTTGCAACGCTTGTGGTGGGTGGGGCTTGCCATGGGCATCGCTTTAGTGTTTATTCCGACGGCATACGCGAGGGCAAATTTGCTGCAAATCAGTGCGATCGCGACCCAGCGCGATCCCATTTTGATCGTCCAAGACCGAGGGCAGGTTGGATTGGTCAATACCGGAAATGCCTCTACTGCTAGTTCTACTGTGCTGCCCTTTCTGCAAAAGCAAGGCATCAATCACATCGATTGGGCGATCGCTGCGAGTCCGTCCTACCCCAATGGCTGGACAACCCTCCTAGAAACGTTACCGATCAAAACCTTGTATGATTTGTCTGCTCCAGACAAGCCTGCTTTCGATAAGCAAGCGATGCAAGCCCTTGAAAAGCAGCACGGTCGGCATGTTCAGCTAACCGAAAATGTTGCGCTAGGTGCGATCGCGGTTCGTCCGCTCAGCATCAATCCAACGGTCGTGCAATTTCAAATTGGCAACCAGCGCTGGCTATGGCTGAAAGATGTCCCCAATCTTCAGACCATACAAGAAATTTCTGAACATCTTCAGCGAAATCAGGTTTTGTGGTGGTCTGGGAGATATTTGCCTCCCAACCTGGTGAAACTGGTGTCCCCAGAAAGCGCGATCGCCTACTCTCAAAAAGTCTATCCTCACACCGTCAAACAATTGCAGCAACGCGGAACCTCTGTTTATCTGACGGCTCAAGATGGCGCAATCCAATGGACGCCTCAACTCAAATTCAAACCGACCTTAGAATCTAGGGATGCAGATGCCGCTTTTCTATAGGGATGACGGCAAACCTAGTTATCGCAGTAAACCTATAGTATGATAGCAAACGGTGAGTGTTGAGCTAAGCTTAGGCTCATTGCTCTGGAGAGGTGTCCGAGTGGTTGATGGTGACGCACTCGAAATGCGTTTTGGGGAAACCCAACGGGGGTTCGAATCCCCCCCTCTCCGTTTAACCGCGACGATCGTGTTCATCTCGGCTGTCACTCACGCCTTAATTTCTCAATTTCAAAGATGCGGCTGGGGGTTCAAATTCAAATATTTGCCCAACTCAGCATTCCTATGAAATAATGGATATTCGTGTCTTGGCACAACCTTCTTCCACAAGCTGCTGAAATTATGGCTAAAAATAAGGGCGTAAGAATTATCATTACGCTGGAATGTACTGAGTGTAGAACCAACCCAGACAAACGCTCTCCGGGTGTTTCTCGCTATACCACTATGAAGAACCGTCGCAATACGACAGCGCGATTAGAACTGAAAAAATTCTGCGCCCACTGTAACAGGCACACGGTTCACAAAGAAATCAAATAGCGACCTCAAATGTTTCGCTCCTGTCAGCAAAAGCGAATTCGTTTTTGCCCGTAGTCTGCCCTACATGGGCGCTGGCTACCGCCCATTGACCTCTTACCGTACTGTTGAATCATGAGTTATTTTCGCCGTCGCGTTTCTCCGATCAAACCTGGTGATCCGATCGATTATAAAGATGTCGATCTTCTGCGTAAATTCATCACCGAGCGAGGTAAAATTTTACCCCGACGTATTACTGGTTTAACCGCCAAACAACAGCGCGATCTGACGGTTGCCATCAAGCGAGCAAGAATTGTTGCCTTGTTGCCCTTTATCAACCAGGAAGGCTAGGTTCGTGGAGTGTTAAGGTGTTAGGGGGTGGATCTGGTTCGCCCAAGACCAAACGCGCTCCTCATCGCTGTTTGTCTGTAGCACTCCCACCCAACACCTTACCAACCTCCGCCTTACCAACTTCCATGGAGAAGGGAACTTTAGTCGAATTTCGGGTCAATGGAGACCGCCGTCTTGCGATCGCAGACCGTCCGGAAGGCAAAAAACACTGGATTGTCGTCGATGAGCGAGGTCAAAACCATACCCTCCATCCTCGCCAAATCGAATACGAGATTTCAAACCAAACCTACAAGCCTTCAGAGATTGCTCAATTTCTCAACGACATTCAACCCTACCTCGACCCATCGAGTTTAGAGGTTGCCTGGGAAATTTTGAGCGACGCGGGCGATAGTGTTGACCCCAACGAAATGGCAATGCTGCTCTTTTCAGACAAGGGCGCGCCCCTGTGCTACGCCGCTCATTGCCTGTTAAGTGAGGACAAGATTTATTTCAAGCAGAAGGGCGATCGCTACGAACCCCGCTCTGCCTCTCAGGTCGCTGAACTCAAGCATCAAGGTGAAGCCGAAGCTCAGAGACAGCGAGACTGGCACGACTTTTTAGAGCGCCTCCAGCACGCGGCAGCCGGAGAATCGGTGGCATGGCAACCGAGCGATCGCACCCGCCTTGATGCCCTAGAACGCTTTGCTACCTTTGGAGAAGAAGCCACCCATCGCGCTCCTGCCCTCGAAACCCTGACCGCCCTCAAGCGCCCCGAAACGCCGCAAGCTGCCTTTGGGCTTCTCGTCGAACTTGGAATTTGGAGTCCTCACGAAAATCTCGCGGTGCGCCGTAGCCAAGTTCCCACCCATTTCTCTACTAAGGTTCTGCAAGTGACGCATCACCGTCTGGAGTCTCCGCCCGATGATTTAGACCCCAACCGTCTTGATCTGACCCATCTCAAGGTATACACAATTGATGATGAAAGCACTCGCGAGATTGATGATGGCTTAAGTTTAGAAACGTTGCCTGATGGTCGAGAGAGACTGTGGATTCACATTGCCGACCCCACCCGATGGATTACTCCTGGAGATGAGCTTGATCTAGAAGCCCGCCGCCGATGTACAACCATCTATCTGCCGACTGGCATGATTCCGATGTTTCCATCCGAGTTGGCAACGGGTGACATGAGCCTCAACCCCGGAAAAATCTCCTGCGCCTTGAGCTTTGGCGTGATCTTAGATGAAGCAGGCGCGGTAGAAGACTACAGCATTCACGCTAGCTTGATTAAGTCTACGTACCGCCTCACCTATGAAGATGTGGATGAAATGGTGCAGTTGGGCGTGCAGGCAGAATCGGAACTTGAAGCGATCGCTCAGTGGGCAAAGCGGCGGCAAGCGTGGCGGCAATCCCAAGGCTCAATCGCGATTCATATGCCCGAATCTTCGATCAAAGTGCAGGGCGACACTGTGACGATCGACGTGCTAGAAGATTCTATCTCGCGGCAGTTGGTAGCAGAAATGATGATCTTAGCGGGGGAGGTCGCCGCTCGGTATGCTCAAACGCACCAGCTTCCCCTGCCGTTTCGCTCCCAGCCCCAGCCAGAACTGCCTTCTGAGGAAGAGCTTTTGTTGCTTCCGGCAGGTCCAGTCCGGGCGTGTGCGATTCGCCGCTGTATGCCCCGCAGCGAAGTGACCATTACGGCGGCACGTCACGCCAGCTTAGGGTTAGATACCTATACGCAGGTCACATCTCCGATTCGTCGGTATAGCGATCTGCTAGCTCACTTCCAAATCAAATCCCATCTTCGGGGTGACGTTCTCCCGTTTTCAGAAGAAGCGGTGAAAGACCTGATGCTCAGCATCGGCAGCACCGTGTATGAAGCGATTTTGGTAGAGCGTCAGACCAATCGCTACTGGGGGTTAGAATTTCTGCGCCGCAACGCCGATCAGGTCTGGCAAGCACTGATGCTGCGCTGGCTGCGAGAGCACGAAGGCTTGGCACTAGTCTTACTAGAAGACTTAGCGTTAGAGTTGCCGGTTGTGCTAAACCGCGCGATCGCACCGGGTGATCAGCTTCTGCTCAAGGTGAGCCGTGTTGATCCGCGTCAAGATGAGATTCGGTTCCAAGAGGTGGCAGCGCAGGCGGTTGGGTGAGGTGCAGGTTGGGTGCTGTAGCGGTTCGACCTCTCGCGTTTTTGCTCACTCTAGCCCTCGCTGATCTGGGTTATCGCGCTTTGATAAAACGTTTCTTGGTTAGCTGTTATCACAAAACACTCAATCTGAAGATGGCTCAACCCAATCAGATCGCCATCTTGTACAGCACGCCGCGCCAAAACGGGCAAACGCTGCTGGTTCAAAAATGTTCCATTGCTGCTCCCCACGTCCATGATGTAGAAGCCCTGCTGGGGGTGATGCCCAATGACAGCGTGGCAGCGCGAGACAGACGAATCTAACACAATAATTGAGCAGTGTCGGCTGCGCCCAATCAGCCACGAAGCCGCGATCTCATCGTCGCCCAACTCCGAAGCAAGATGGCTCACCGTTGCCGCTCCATCCTGGGCTAAATTGGCATGGGCTAGGTTGGTCGTCAAAAACGCCGTTTTACCTAGAGTCACTGCCTGGATAAAATAGGGCGCTGCACCCTGAGTGGGGGTCTCCGAAATGGGCGCTACCTGTGTACAGGTCTGTTCTAACGTAGCATCGCCCTCTGCAAGGCGCGATCGCATGGAACTTGGCAGCGCCAACCGCAAAAAAGAAGGATACTTTTTGAGAAAACGATGCGCCTGATGATACAAAATCTTGCTAGAAGAATTGTCCGTATCACTATCACTAGATGGCGACAAATTTAACATAGGGTTTGGTTAACATAAGGTCTGGTTAACATAAGGTCTAGTCAAAGTTTATATTTGCTTGAGTTGTTGATAGGACGCGGTGAGTTAGGAGGGAACCCAAGGGTGATAATACGCGAATGATTCTGCCTAGGGAAACGCCCTAACGTTATCCAACGGGTCTGTAGATCTACGGTAGTAGGCTGGACTGAATTAACACAGGTGGGCTGGAGGGGGATCATCTCTCACACGAATGGGTGAGATTAGCTCAGTTACGTAGACTAAACACCCTCTCCGCAGAAGTGACAATAGGCGATCGCCGCTTCTTCTTAGAAGCTTCATAGGGAAAGTCAAAAGGATTGTTTTTTAAAGTCCTTGTGAAATTTGCTACCAAAATGGCTTCTTCTAGGTTCAGTAAAGCAGTAAAATTACGCAAGTTGTCAATCTTTCCTATCCAGTTCGCCCCAAGGCTTTGAACCTCTGGTTTAAGTGGAGAGCTTCAAAGGGTAGCGATGGGGTTTTGGGCGCTCGTTCTGCCATCAGGGTTGCTGCACAAATAAGTAGACGCGATCGCGCTGATATTCTAGGCGAAACTGGGGATTGCTCTGCGCGGTTTGCAGGACGCTCTGCGCTAATTCTGGACTGCTTGCCCACCCTGGATCTTGAAGATTGAGAAGCACATAACGAAACTCATCTAATTGGCGGGGTGGTGCAATCAGCTTGGTATACTCCAGTCGGGCGCGATGGGTCAAATGCGGCGCAATGTAGCTGGTCGTCAGCACCGATTCTTTAAGCCCCAGGGTCTGGTCAGAGGTCTGGATGAGGGCGATCGCTTCTCGCGTTGCCTGCCAACTGTCTAAGCGGGTCAGATATTTCGACCCAAAAAATTCATACTTTGCCAATGCCAAAAATGCCACTAGCGACCACAGCACTATCCACCGAGGTTGCTTGATCCATGTGTGATTGGCTGCCAAGCTTGCGATCGCAACAAGCAACAAAAAAGGCAGCGCTGGCAGCGAATATTGATGCAGCAAATCTCGTTGAGACGGCAGATCAGACAAAATATTCATCGCTAAGGTCGGCACAGCCGGCAGCAAATGCAGCAGATGCCGCACCGACAACCCCCAAGCCAGAGGAATCACCAGAAACAGCAGGTAAACCAACGTATCTAACGAAAACACTTTGCTGAAAACCAAGTGTGGTTTCAGAAAAATATTGGCGATCACCTCAAACAGCGATTCTCCTAGATAGGCATAGCGTGATACCGACTCTACCCCACCTGGGCGAAAATGCGGGATCACCGCTTGAGTCGCGATCAAAAACCAAGCCGTTCCTAAACTCAGCGCGATCGCACCACACTCCCCTTTCTTCTCAATGGCGATCAGCCACAGCCCCATCGCGGCAATGGTCAATGACAGCGCATCGCGGCATCCCAAACTCAGTATGATGCAGAGCGTAAACCAGCCAACTCGGTTCCCTCTCGCCGCTAAAACCGCCGATAGTAATAGCGGCAGCGCGATCACTTCGGGGTGAAAATCAAACAAATTGAGGTTAAACACCAGAGGGTAGAGGAGATAGACCAGCGCGATCGCCGTTGCCTGGGGCGGCGCTAACCGTGCTTGCCGCGCTAGATGCCAACTGGGTAAAGCTCCCATTGCCAACGCGATCGCTTGAATGGCAAAAAGCCAGTAGATACTGGGATACAGCTTATACAATCCGGCAATGCCATAGATGATCCAGTCTGCATGCCCCCCCATGACGTGATATCCCCAAAAAGACACGATGGGCGGCAACCCTTGACTGATTAGATAAATCGCCTGATCGAAATAGCCCAAATCTAAAGCGCTAGATTGAAATAGCCCATGGCGAACGCTACTACATAGTAGGAAAATGAGGGCTGCGATCGCGATCATCACCCCCACATGCCACGGTAAAGAGGGCAACGAAAACCGCTTCTTCCAAGGTTGAGCGTCCATCATTGGGTGACCCAAAGTTGAGCACAAGCTAAGTACAAGATGAATTAGTGTCTGTTCAAGAGCACCAAAATTTGTCCCCACCCCAAACCTCTCCGCCGCAGGAGAAAGGCATTAGCATCCTAACCCTATGCGTTTTCCATAGTTCCTTCTCTTTGGGATAAGGAGGCTGCAAGGATGAGGGCTGCCAAACCTACATTGAATTACCGAATTAAACCTACATTGAATTAGAAATCGTTGAGAGGCTAAATCAGTTTAACTTTAAGCGACAATCAAAGAAGGCAAATTTCCTTTCTGACCACCAGGATGAGCCATGAAGGGAAGGCTGTCTGATAGAATTTGTAAGGTTTTTACAAACTTTAGCCAATGGGATCAACGCGGGTACGAATTGCAATTGACGCCATGGGCGGCGACAACGCTCCTGCTGAAATCGTGGCTGGAGCGCTCCGAGCACAAGAAGAATTAGAGGCAGAGGTTCTACTCGTTGGCGATCCGCAGCAGGTAGAAGCCGCCCTCAAACACCATGGACATGCATCTCCGATCGAAGTTGTGCCGTCTGAAGGCACGATCGAAATGGAAGAAGAGCCGCTCCCCGCTTTGCGCCGCAAGCCCAAAGCCTCGATCAATGTGGCGATGGATCTCGTCAAGCGGGGGCGAGCCGATGCGGTTGTCTCAGCGGGTCACTCTGGCGCAGCGATGGCAGCCGCGTTGCTGCGTTTGGGTCGCCTAAGCGGGATTGAGCGCCCTGCGATCGGGGCGGTCTTGCCAACGATGATTGCCGGAAAGCCCGTGCTCATTCTAGATGTCGGGGCAAACGTCGATTGTCGCCCCACGTTTCTAGAGCAATTTGCGCTAATGGGAACCATCTATTCGCAGTACGTGTTGGGCAACACCGACCCCAAAGTAGGCTTGCTCAACATTGGCGAAGAACCCAACAAAGGGAACGAATTGGCAATTCAGACCCACCAACTGCTCCAAGAAAATCCTGCGATTCCGTTTATTGGCAACGCAGAAGGGCGGGATGTGCTGTCTGGGCATTTTGATGTGATTGTGTGCGATGGCTTTGCAGGAAACGTCTTGCTTAAATTTGCCGAAGCCGTTGGAGAAGTGGCACTACAAATCTTGCGCGAAGAGCTTCCGCGAGGCTTGCACGGCAAGGCAGGCGTGACGCTGTTGCGCCCTAACCTAAAGCGCATTAAACAACGGATGGATCATGCAGAGCATGGGGGCGGCTTGCTGCTGGGCGTCGCTGGAGTTTGCATTATTAGCCACGGCAGTTCCCAATCGCCTACCATTTTCAATGCGGCTCGGTTGGCAAAAGATGCGATCGATAACCAGGTGCTCGATCGCATTCGCTCTAGCTACGAAAAACCTGCCGTGAGTAGCTGATCTACTCGGCGTGTTTTGCGCTAAGAGGCGTGGCGTCTGAGACTAAAGTTCCTGCAAAGATGGAGTAACGCACTTTGGAATACTCAGGGTTAGGAATAGCAATCAACGGATGCGGATCGGCAACTCCTTCTGTGTCTGTGTCTAACGAGAACCTCAGCGCGATCGTTGACACATCGGATGAATGGATCGCATCGCGCACCGGAATTCGGCAACGGCGCTTAGCTCCTCCCGATAGCTCGTTGACTCAGCTTGCTGCTGCCGCCGCTGATCACGCGATCGCAATGGCAGGCATCACCGCAACCGAGATTGATCTGATTTTACTGGCAACCTCTACGCCAGATGACTTGTTTGGCACAGCTAGCCGAGTTCAAGCCGAACTTGGGGCAACGAGCGCCGTTGCATTTGACCTGACGGCTGCCTGTTCTGGCTTTGTGTTTGGGATGGTAACTGCCGCGCAATTCATCCGAACGGGCGTGTACCAGAATGTGCTGCTGATCGGAGCAGACGTGCTTTCGCGCTGGGTCGATTGGACTGATCGGCGAACCTGCGTCCTGTTTGGGGATGGGGCTGGAGCCGTCGTCATGCAGGCAAGCCAACTCGATCGCTTCCTCGGCTTTGAGCTTCGCAGCGATGGCACGCTGAACCACTGTCTCAACCTGTCCTATGAGGGTGGCTCTACGCCATTGCTAGAAAATGTCGCGATCGCGCAAGGCGGCTTTCGTCCCATCACCATGAATGGGCAAGAAGTCTACCGCTTTGCCGTAAAGCGCGTTCCCGACGTGATTGAGAAAGCCCTGTTTCGGGCAAATCTCACCGTCGCTCAGGTCGATTGGCTGCTGCTCCATCAAGCCAACCAGCGCATCTTGGATGCCGTAGCCACGCGGCTGCATATCCCGGCTAACAAAGTGATTAGCAATCTGGCACACTACGGCAATACATCTGCCGCCTCGATTCCCCTAGCGTTAGATGAAGCGGTGCGCCAAGGGCAGGTCAAACCCGGAGATACGATCGCAGCGTCTGGCTTTGGTGCAGGCTTGACGTGGGGAGCCACAATCTTTCAATGGGGGCAGTTTGATTAGTCATCCCCACAGACCCACCCTCTGTCCCCCCTTCTATTGATGCGTTCTGGCGCGTTCCTATCCATCACAGGGCATGAAACTATCAATGACACACACTGCATGGGTCTTTCCTGGGCAAGGATCTCAGGCGATTGGAATGGGCACAGATTTACTGGATGTGCCCGCCGCAAAGGCGCGATTTGAGCAAGCTGAGCAACTTTTAGGATGGTCAGTTGTCGAAATTTGCCAGCACAAAGAGAATAAGGTGTCGCAAACGCGCTACACACAGCCTTGTATGTACGTTGTAGAAACCGTTCTGGCAGATCTGCTCACCGCTAAAGGGCAGCGCCCCAATTATGTGGCGGGGCATAGCTTAGGTGAGTACGCGGCTTTATACACAGCCGGCGTGTTTGACTTTGAATCTGGGCTGCGGCTGATTCAACGGCGAGCCGAGTTGATGGACAGCGCATCTGATGGCATGATGGCGGCCCTGTTGGGCTGCGATCGCAGCCAACTTGATGTTGCCCTCGCCCAAACGACGGACGTTGTTCTCGCCAACGACAATAACGATGGGCAGGTCGTGATTTCTGGAACCCCTGATGCGGTTGAAGCCATGTTGAGCCAAGTCAAATCTAAGCGGGCTATTCGTCTGAATGTCAGTGGGGCATTTCATTCGCCTCTTATGGCAGAGGCGGCAAACCAGTTCAACCCTTTGTTAGAGAGCGTTGAATTTCAACCTGCCAACATTCCAGTCTTGTCTAACGTCGATCCGCTTCCTAGCACAGACGCTACGGCGCTCAAAGATCGACTGCGCCGCCAAATGACTGGGACTGTGCGGTGGCGCGAAATTTCTACGCAGTTTGCCGCAGAAAATGTTCAACGAGTAATTGAAGTTGGACCTGGTAAAGTGCTAACAGGCATCATCAAGCGCACTTGCCCAAATTTAGTTTTGGAAAACATTGGTAGCATTGCAGACCTACCCACCTAGCCGGGACGAGGCTCTAGAAGTTGCACGCTCCCTACCTCCCCAAGACTTATGACGCTCGATTCTCTAGACACTGTGCCCCGCGATCGCGAACCCTTGATTAGCCTCGTTCTCTATCATCTCTTCAAGTGGTCTGTTGTAGCTCCGGCGCTGCACAGCTATTTTCAAGGGCGGATTTATGGCGCAGAGGGCATTCCGCGACAGAGGCGGTTACTCGTGGTCAGCAACCACGCCAGCGATTTTGACCCAGTGTTGCTGTCGTGCGCGGTGGGTCGTCCAGTAGCCTACATGGCAAAAGAAGAGCTATTCCGCGTTCCGGTGCTCAAGCAGGCGATTCAGGCATACGGAGCCTACCCCGTCAAGCGGGGCAGTGCCGATCGCTCAGCAATGAAAGCCGCGATCGCATCAATTGAGTCGGGTTGGGCAACCGGCGTCTTTCTCGATGGCACTCGCACCTCTGACGGTCGCATCCATGAGCCAAAACTTGGTGCAGCCTGGATCGCTGCCAAAACAAATTCCCCACTTTTGCCTGTCAGCCTGTGGGGAACTCAGCATATTTTTCAGAAAGGGTCTGCCCTGCCCCGCCCTGCCCGAATCACCATTCGGATTGGGGAACTCGTTGCACCCCCGCAGACTAGCGATCGCGCCACCCTAGAAGCCGTGACGCAGCGCTGTGCCAACGTCATTAACTCCCTCCTCGATTTGGGTCGCTAAGACTCAATCTCCCCTACCCTCAGTCTGGAAAACTCGCTTCTAGCTTCAAGCAATTTCGCCCGTTCACCTGGAGTTGATATTCCACCCGATCCATCAGCCGATTGAGGATCAGCCAACCATAGCCATGTTCCTGCATCGCTTCTGGAGACGGCGCTAGATAGGTTGACAAATCGTAGCCAATGCCGTGATCCCAAATTTCCAAAGCAAAATCTCGATTTCTTAGCTCCAATCGCAAGATGACCGGAAGGGTGGGCTGATCGCGGTGAGCATGGCGAACCACATTCGAGTAGGCTTCGACCAAAGCCAAGCGCAAGCGGCTCGATTGGCGTGACCAATCTGCCTGATCGCCAATTTCAACCTCTAGCGTGCCAAGCAGCCAAGTCTCAGCAACGTTGAGAAATTTTAGATCACTAGGGATATGAAGCTCAGTTCTCATGAGTTATAGAACCTCCAGAGAAAGAATCGTCTGGTCATCTTCCTGAACAGCCGTGTGGGATTGAATGCGACCGAGAAGTTGCTTCAAGTCTAAGTGTTCCCTAGCGTGACGCAACAATTGCCATAGTCCACTCTCTCGGAGCATTGATCCGCCGTCGCATTTCCCAGATAGTTGTTTAGAGTAGATGGTTGCTTCCGTAATTCCATCACTTGTTAGCAACAACACTTCCCCCGGATGCAGCGCCAAATTACCTGCGATCGCGCTCCATGTGGGTAAAATCCCAAGCGGCACCCCCCGGACTTTTAAATAATTTGGCTCAGCACGTTCGGTTTGGTTCGACCAGACGAGGGGATAGATATGTCCGGCGTTGGCATAGACGAGGTGATTGGTATGAGGACTGTAGCGCACCAAAACTAACGTGATGAAGCAATTGGCACTCACTAAGTCATTAGATAGAATGCTGTTTAAATTCCGCATTACAAGATCCGGTTCGGGTGGCGCTTCTTGAGCCAGTTCTCGTCGCAAGAGCGAAATTGCGCTTGCCATAAACAAAGCAGCAGGAACCCCTTTTCCAGAAACATCCCCCACAGCTAGCCAGATATCGCCTTGGGGATGCTGATACACCTCAAAAAAGTCGCCCCCTACCTCGCGCGCCGGATGACAGCACGCCTGAACGCGGAACCCTTCAAGATCAGGCAGCGTTTGCCGCAGTAAATTGCTTTGAATTTGGCGGGCGACTCCCAATTCTATGCGAATCTGCTCGGCTTGCTGCTGAGTGCGTTGATAAAGCTTGGCTTGGGAGATGGCTAACGCCGCTTGCTCAGCTACTTCTTCAATCAGGTGGACATCTTCTCCTGACCATGCCGGAGATTCTACCGATCGATGCAACGACAAAATCGCTAGTACATCTTGCTGATAGGCGAGGGGCACAGCGAGATGAGGCACAGGATTGCTTTTGCTAAGTGGCTCTACCTGAGTCTGACGCTGCTTGAGCGCCGATTGAACCAGTGCAGACTCGCGATCGCCATCACAATCTCTCTCACCACAGTTGGCAGAGCAGAACATTGCCGATTGGGATTGCAGGATCTCTCCTTCCACCGGATGGAGCATACTACAGGTTGCTTCAAACGACTGTCCCAAGGTTTCTACGATGGTGTTCAGCATACTTGGATAGTCCAGAGAGCCGCGAATTGCAGAAGTGATGGCGTTAAACAGCGATTCTCGACGCAAGGCGCGTTTGAGATCTTCGGTGCGTTGCTTAATCACTCGGTACGTTTCGGCTGCCTGTTCAATCACCACTTGAAGTTGCTGCGGCTTCCAGGGTTTTGTAATGTACTTGAAGACTTTACCAGCATTGATGGCATCCACCAAGTCTTCGACATCGGTATATCCGGTCAGAACGATCCGAATGGTGTCTGGGAACCGTTCAACAGTTTTGCTGAGAAACTCAGTCCCTAACATTTCGGGCATCCGTTGGTCAGAAATAATCACTGCCATCTCGCCATGCTCATCGAGCAGTTTGAGAGCCTCGATCGCACTTGCTGCTCTAACCACGTCATACTCTCGTCGAAACGTGCGATAGAGCAAATCAAGGTTGTCTGGCTCATCATCCACAATCATGAGCTTGAGCTTAGGGTTGGATTCCCGTCTCATGCCGTTTCTCACTCCTTAGAGCGTATAGACTCTCTAGGAAATTATTCCCGTTCTGGCGGGGCAACTAACAGAGCGAGAAAGGAGAGATAAGAAAAACTAATTTGATTGGGCGATATTTTGCCAGCCTTGGATCACTCGCTGGAGCGGCTCAGGAAGCTGATTTTGAACCGAGTCGGAGTATTGCACAGTTGCCGATGGACTCGTTAGCGTGATGGTGAAGAAGTCGGCAGAACCAGGACTTGCGGGATAGCTAAGGCGATCAAACTGTTCTAGATGAGCATGGTCGAGCAGGGTTTGAAACGGCTGTATTTGTTGCGGCGAAAGCCGATAAACCTTGGTTGGGCTGTAGGTTCCGTTGGGTCGCATTCTAGCGTGGAGCAACCGCCCATCGGCAAGCAAAACGGTTTGTGCCGTCTGTCCTGCGAAGCCACCGCTCGTAATCACGCGAAAAACAGTGCCTCGATCGAGCGGCTTGGGAAGCTCATTGTCTGCTAAGCGAATCGGCTCAAACTGGCTGGCGTTGGTTGGCGGTTCTAGCTTGACAACCGTACCTTTGCGATCGCTGCGATAAACCCACGTCTGATTGTCTGCCTTAACCTGCACGCGCCAACCTGGAACAAGCACTTGGGTGCACAGGGTTCCAGAGTCTGCTAAGCCCAAACAGCCATCTTGCCAAGTGCGCGGCTCAACGCTGACCACTTGCAACGCCTGACGAGAAACCCCTGAGCGCCGCGTGATGTCACGGAAGATCGCATTGGAGACCAGCACAGGAGCCATTTTGGGGCGAGAGTTGCTAGACGGATCGCTAGACGGATCACTCTGTTGGTTGAGGAGTTCAGAGGCTTCTTTGAGGGGGGAAGCTGAAACGGGTTGAAGTAGGGGCATTCCTGTCATGAGGGACAAGGCTCCAACTAAAGCGATCGCAGCGAGAAGCGGGGCAGAATGGCTAGGACGCATGGGAAACGGTTGAAACAGTAGACAACACTAATGACGACACCAGCGTAACGCAAGTTTCCGCAGGGTCTCAATTATTTTGTATCAAAAGTTTTAAGTAGGGCTAGCCACCAATGCCCAAACGTCCTGCAAGGCTTGGCGTTAGCGGCAGCAAGATTGTAATCATCAGAAAGAGTGCTAGCAACCCAAGGGCGGCTCTAGCGTCATCTGGTTCGGTAAGCTCGTTAAAGCTGGGTCGCTCAAGGTTGCGCTGCAAGACAACAATCACGACCGCCCAGTACAACGCTAACGGATTGACCAGAGATGCGATCGCCAACACCAAAATCGTCGCGATCGTGGTTCTGTTTGCCGTCTTCCGTCCATAAATCGCCTGCACGATTCTGCCCCCGTCTAGCTGCCCGGCGGGCATCGTGTTGATGGCGGTGATGATTAATCCAATCCAACCCAGCACAACTAGGGGATGAATAGCCACGATCGGCTGTTGCACAGCGGTGCCCAATATCACCCGTGCCAAGGTGCCGATCAAAATAGAGCCTTCAAAAAACTGAGTAGGAACCTTAAACAGGCTCTCAGGGTTAGAGAGCGATAGCCCTGTGATCAGCATTGCGAGCGACAGAATGCCGCCAGCAGCAGGACCTGCGATCGCAATATCAAACAGAGCGCTACGATTGGGTAAGAACGACTCAAAGCGGGTAATCGCTCCAAACGAACCGATTTGCCACGTCGGAATAAAATATGGCAAGCTCAACCGCACTTGATAGCGCCGTGCCATTAGCCAATGACCCAACTCATGAATTCCTAAAATTGCCAAAAGCCCGAGGCTGGTTGGCAAGACTTCGCGGAAGCGATCGGGCGACCCATAAAAGTCAAATCCTAAAAGAATCCCACCTGTCTCTAAGCTGGTCGCGATCGTGGCAACCAACAAGATGATTGCCAGCAATTTCTGCGTCAAAGTAGACGGTTGCGGCTCGTTTCTGCTGGGTAAAACAATAACAACGGGCTTGCCCTGCGGATTTTCAATTAGGAAAAGCCGGTAGCGATCGCCCACGCGCTCTTCTAAATGTTTTGACAGTTGGGTAAACGTTGGCTCAATCTCGCCCCGCAAATTGCCCTGGAAAATGGCTCCCTCTTGATAAGGCGTCGTTTCGGTTACAAAAAACGTATCAATTCCAAAAATTCCTTTTATTGCCTGCAAGTCCTCCGCCGGAATTGGCACAACGTCAGGCGGTTGAAGCGCCTCTGCTACAGTTTCTAACGCTGGGCGATGGGTTGGCTCCGGTTGAGCAGGGTCGTCTGCACGAGGCTCTGGGTTTGGGTTAGCGAGGATAGCAGCACGTTTTGACAAGGCATCCTGTCCGGCGGCTCGCAGTTGGCGTCCGATGAAAATATAGGCTCCGGTAGATACCAGAAATAGGAAAAGCATTCCTGCCAGATTCAAGTAAATTCCGACGGCAAATAAGCCAAAAAAGAGGAGCCAAGGAGCCATCAACGCCACAGATTGTAACCAGGCTAAAATGCCTACTTTCCCGTAAGGTCGAGCGCGGTTGAACCCCCAACCTAAGATCGCTAGAGCCACCACCACGGTTAGCGCAGTAATCATAGAATTAACCCCCTGTAAGAGATGCCGACTTTGAGCAGATGAGTCTCAGTGCGGCGGCTACAGTTCTTGATCAACAGAACATCACTAGATCTACTGTATCTTGAACACGGGGTCTTCCGTAAAGAGCCTTGAAGCGCGCCCTAGGGTAGGTGCTCACAACAGCATTACCCCCAGAAATGGGTTGGCACAATATCGATCAAGGCGCGCGATCGTCCCTAGGCAAAACTATTCCCTGATAGTGACCTTACCTCAAGCTGACAATTCCCAATGATCACCGCACTAATATCCGTAAAACAAAGAGAGCTTCATAGTGGCTCTAGGCAAAACTATTCCCTGATAGTGACCTTACCTCAAGCTGACAATTCCCAATGATCACCGCACTAATATCCGTAAAACAAAGAGAGCTTCATAGTGGCTCTTCAAACGTCTAGAATGCTCCAACCTTTGCAAAAATCGCGTGAAGGGTTTTTAGGATGAGATATAGATCGTAGGTCGGAGTCCAGACAGATTGGTAGCGCAAATCCAGGAGGACAATATCTTCAAAGTCCTTAATCGTAGATCGCCCATTTACTTGCCACTCGCCCGTTATTCCGGGTTTGACCTTGAGCCGTTGCCAGTGATGGTCGCTGTACTGAGAAACCTCATCAGCCGTTGGTGGGCGGGTTCCAACCAAACTCATTTCTCCCAGAAACACATTCCAAAATTGCGGCAGTTCATCTAAACTGGTGCGTCGGAGAAATCGCCCAACTTTAGTAATGCGAGGATCTTGCTTATTTTTAAAGATCAGCCCCTGTGCTTGGTTCTCCACCTGAGATTTGAGCGAATCTGCTCCCTCAACCATGGAACGAAATTTATAGATGCGGAAGGGCTTGCCCAGCAACCCGTGGCGCTCTTGGGTGTAGAAAATAGAACCTGGACTATCTAGCTTGATGGCGATCGCAACTGGAATGAAGACCAAAGCCACAATCAGTAGCCCAACCACACTTCCGATGATATCGATCGCCCGCTTGACAACAGAATAAGACGAGGGATGAGGAACCTGAAATTCGGCAGATGCAGCCAACTGAGTATCGGGCATGGAGGACCCTAGAGCAGATTGTGTCATGATTCAGAACCCACACAGGGAACCGTATAAACACTAGTTTCGTATCCGTAGCTATACGGAAAATATAGGATTTTTCACTATAACCAGGTAGTCTTTTCCTAAACACTTCCTCAAAACTTTTTACTCTAATACCTGATTAAAGGTTATATAAAGTTTTGATAAAGCGATGTGTTTGTCGTCTTCACATCGGACGATTTCTTAAAGGTATAAGGTTAGATACCACAGATGACCGACAGCGAGTAATCATAAAAATAAAAATAAGGGGCTTGAGGCGTGGAATCGCAACTGGATCAGTTTATGACCATCGTCGAGCAGATGGCAGAGACCGTCATTGCGGCGACAGAAACCGTTGAACACGTTTCAGAACGCATGGACGACCTTGCAAACCAAGTGCAGCAGCAGGGGTATCAGGTTTTTGCACTGACGGATGCTGTTCAAACCCTGACGGACAATCAGGCAGCGATGATTGCCCACTTGTCGCATTTAACAGAAACCCTCGATCGCATTGCAGCGTCTCTGGAAAAAGATGCCTCTGCTTAATTGGAGACCAACTCAGAGAAACGGACTATACTGAGGGACGCTAGCCAACCAGCGCCTTGGTTTTATAAAGTACCCGTGCGGGTAAGTGATCTGGGTCAAGGGTGTGAGGCAAACTCTATTATCAGGGCATTGAGGACAGCAACTCCATGACAGTATTAGACGATATTGCAACCACCTGGCGATCGCAGCTACAAGCCGACCTGCCGTCCATGGATCACGCCATTCAGGAGAGCATTCTCAAGTGGTTGCTCGGAGAAACGCCAGAACGGTTGAATGACCTGCCATTAGAGCAACGGCATATTGCAAAGCACGCCATCGATTATCGCTATCGAATTTTGATTCAGCGCTATTTAAAGGTGTCACCCGAACGAGCTTACCGAAATTTGATTCAGCGCTTGAGCAGCTTGTTTGTGATTCGGAGCAAAATTAGTACTTGGATTTCGCTGTCGCGCGATCGCCACTCGACGGTGATAGATGTGCTTCAAGAAGTGATTCAAGACTTGATGCAAAACGATAAATATATGCAGGAGCAAATTGCGTGGATCGCTGAATGCACCAGTGATCCTCGCCTTCGGAACGCTCTAGTTTTTACAGCAATAGAAGAATATAGCCTGCGTCCGATTCGGAACCAGCCGCTGTTGCTCTATCGCTTTGTCAACTATCAGAAGCGATCGCAGCGAGGCGGCATGACTCAGGTGCCGGCCTCTGATTTTATCCGACTGGTGTCTGAAGAGATTGCGCCCGATGATGCAGAAGGAACGGTGAGTTTGCTGGATGGACAAGCGATCGTGGATTATCGCGAGACGCAAACCCAAGAGGAGCAGAAAGAGTTGCGAGGCGCGATCGCACGGCATTTTGAGACCTATTTAGAGGAAAAGGTTGATCCCCAAGCGGCAGAGTGGCTGCGCCTGTATTTGCAGGGGAAAACCCAAGAAGCGATCGCGCAGCTTTTGGGGTTGCAGATCAAGCAGGTCTACCGGCTTCGGGAGAAGGTCAACTATCACGCCGTGCGAGTATTTGCCCAAAAAGCCCAGCCCGAACTGGTGACAGAATGGCTGGGGCGTTAATGCTGCCTGTTAGAGCCAGGATTGTTGTCTGAACAAGAGGCTTGAACAAACCGGTTTACGCAGACCTTTTGTTCAAGCAAACTTTTGTTCAGGCAAAACAGTAGAGTGTCAGGGTTAGCCATTGCCTTTGTGAATTGTCTTCACCCATTTCAACCGTTTAGGGCGAATTGACATCCGAACTGTGGTGCTAGCGACGATCGCTAGCCAATGCATCATGTAGATCGTTCCCCGCAGGGCTTGTAACAGCGCCACAAAACGCGAAAAATCGATGCCACCTAGGGAAGCGCGTTTTATCCCATGATGGGGATCAAGCGCCTGCACCCGTCTTAGCCCGCCCACCGTGCTAAACAAAAACAGTAGAATTCCCAAGGCGGAAATTGGGCTAGTCAGCATTAATCGATGCTTTGCGATCGCCATCAAAAAGTCAGGCAATGCCGCTGTTGGCGCAGCGTACTGAATCAACCAAAACATAAACAGATCCAGGGATTTGCGAGTCCCCATCCGGTTTTTCAGAATCAGTCGCCAGTAGTCTAAATAGCGCTGATAGCCGCCTTCTGCCCAGCGATTTCGTTGATGCCAAAGGGCTAGAGCCGTCGTAACGCCTTCTTCATAAACGGGCGGTACGGTCACAACTTCGATATCCCACTGGTTTAAGTGCAACCGGAAGGTCAGATCCAAATCATCGGTGATGGTTTCTTCGTTCCAACCACCGCACGCTTGCAGGGCTTGCCGCCGGACAAACTGACCATTTCCTCGAAGCTCGCTTAACCCCCCGATCGCGGCTCTTTGCTGATGAATAAAGGCATCTAGTGCCATCTCTGCCATTTGCCCACGAACCCAAAAGTTATTGGTATCGTTTGACTCAAACTTTGGCTCCGCTTGAATAATCGCCTTACGGACTTGTACCGCACCCACCGTTTCACGCTGGAAAACGGGCAGGACTCTCCGCAGAAAATCTGGCTCAACCTGAGCATCGGCATCAAACACGACGATGATCTCACCTTGGGTCAGAGGCAAGACTTGATTGAGAGCACCAGATTTGCCGCCCCCTGCCTTAGCAGAACGGTGAAAGACGTTAAGTTGAGCATACTCTTGTGCCAAGCGATCCAAAACCGCCGCCGTGTTGTCAGTACTGTTGTCATTGATCACCCAAAGTTCATAGCGATCGCGGGGATAATCCAAACTGCACATCATCTTGACCAGATTTCCCACAACCGCTTCTTCATTCTTAGCAGACACCATCAGCGACACCATCGGGCAATCTGCATCGCCAACCAACGGGGCTGGGAGATCCGACGGACGGGCAAACAACAGCCGAACGGCATGAATTCCCATCACCGTGGTTAAGCCCAAGACCAGCCAATAGCCCCAAGCGATGAGATGAAGCGCGATCGTGCCGCTCCAGATGACGACGAGAACAACGGCCGCTTTGCGCCTGCGCCCTCGGAACCCCCGAAACGACGGTGGATCTAGCTCGCCCAACACCTCTTCTGGCAGATCGGCTGCCAGTGCGGCGAGCGACTCAAGCTCGTTGAAGGAATCGTTTTCTTGCCATGAATTCTCCCACATAGGTCATTTGGTTTAACAGCCAGTACTTGTCTACACCCTTAAAAAAGCTAGGGATCAAGTAACACCACACGGTGCAACCTTCACAAACCGATAGCTTACCTTGCGATCGCCGAAATTCGTCCACTTCTTCTGAGTGCTTATATAGCTCATAGAGGTTTCCGTTGATGGGAACGCCTTTTTGAGCAAAGTGGTAGCACGGAAGTAGAATTTCGTCGTGGGGTGAAATCGCGATAACAGCATCTACAGCCTTGCACCGTGGATTTTCTGTATCGTTGCCCCCCGCCTCGATAAATGCCAAGGCAGCCCTATTGTAACCAACGTTACTGTATTTCCTCGCATTCGTTTCGATCGCCGTCACCATGTCAGGCGTCGGATTTTTCTTAGAGTTGTAGTTGCTGTGGGCAGTAAAGGCTGGATTGAGCCACACTCTCGCGCCTAAATCTATCCCAAGCTCGGCAACTTCAGCGATGCGATCGTAGTTCTGAGCGGTGACAGTGTGGTTGAGAACTGGCGTTTCCCCTAAGGAATGGGCAAGTTTTACAGATTCAACGAGCGTGTCAAAGATTTTGACGCCTCTGGATTGATCGTGGGTATCGGCATCGCCACCATCGAGGGAGAAGTTTAGAAAATCGACCAACCCCTGCATTTCCTTTGCCCGCTTGGGGTAAAGAATCGTGTTTGTGGTCATGCTGGTGAGAAAGCCTTGCCGCTTTGCCTCAGCAAAAATAGTGTCAACGTCTTTTCTGAGCAGTGGTTCTCCACCCGTAAAGTCTACATACTTCACACCCAGACGCCGCAGATCTTCGAGGTTATGCCGAATGGTTTCAAAGGAAGCTTCTTCTTTGGGTTCTAGCGCCCAGATATCACAAAAATGACAGCGCGCGTTGCAGCGGTAGGTTAAGTAGTAGTTTGCTACCAGGGGAGCCATAGGTGTTTTGTCGGTAAAGTCGGCTGTTCAAGACAACAATAGATCTTATGGGCAGACGCGACAAGGGGAGAAAAGTGAAGAAAGGGATAGAGAAGGAGTGCGGTTGTCAACACTTTGCAAATTAGGGAAGACCTTAACCTAGCCTTTTATTGACCCAACCTACGGGTCAGATGCAGGTTATTCTGGCATTCCAACGGAAGACGGGAAGGCGTTCTGGTGTAACACCTACCTGGTTGCCCTGGCTGACTGCATTGCGCTCACTTTTGTCAGATCTAACACTTGTAGTACGAATGTCCACAGGGTCACTAGGGGATTAAACAGGCGATTGCGCCACCGCATTTCGTTAGCTTCAAACAGTTCTTACAATGCCTGTTCTGAGAACAGCGTTCTAAACGGTAAGGCAATTCCGGCGTGAAGCTTATGGTGCAAAACGCTCACGATATCAATCATGATGGAGTTAGCTTTATTTTTTGTTCGTCTCTAAGCTTAATCCTCGGTCGAGGTCTAAGTTTAGAGATTTTTTGTGATACGCAGCTTTATCCTTAAGTCAGTGCCATTCTACTGAAGGGGACTTAGTACTGTTAGCCCCGACTTTCAGTCCGGGGCGAGTGAATGCGATGAACGAAATGCTTGAAGCATCGATCGTTGAGAATGGTGCAAGATTTCAGTTCGGTATTTTGTCTTTGTTGCTACATATATGAGAATGAGTTGCAATAAAATATGATGGGGAATGTTAAATATCGCGGCTCTCCCCTTCGCTATTTATGACTCTGATTCTTTCTCAGCAAGCGTATGATGATCTCTGCTATGAAACGGCTGGACAGTTACACCATCCCGATATTGAGGATCAATTTGATCAGATCTATCAATTCCCTCAACAGTTAGGATGCGGCTTCAAGCAAGAGATTGAGCTTCGAGAGGGGATACTGTTGAGAATTTGCGATCTGCGATTTCACGATCGCGCGGCGGTTAAGTATCTGGAGCGAGAGCATTGTCTAGGGTATCACTTTCACTTTTCAGGGGAGCATCAGGGCAAGTATCATGCGCTAGGAACGAAACGATATGCGTTCTGTGGTAGCGGATTAGCGCCTGAAGAAACCATTTGCTATCTGGAACATCAGCCTTTTTTGGAAGTGATTATTTGTTTAGAACCGGACGTTCTATGCTCGTTTGTGGGGAATTCAGAGGGACAGTTACCTGAAGCATTGCAGTCATTAGTTCGGAGATCAGATCAGGAGTATTACTCACGCTCTGGCGTTGCAACCTTGCCGATGCAGACGATCGCCCAACAAATCTTACAATGCCCGTACCAAGGAATCGCAAAGCGGATGTACCTGGAAAGCAAAGTGCTGGAACTGATGTCGCTCTTGATTACGCAGCAGATTGAAATTCAGACAGGTGAGCCGCAAATCTCGTTGCTCAGACCCGACCAGATTGAGAGATTACACTATGCCAAAGAGATTTTATTGCATCAGCTACAAAATCCACCCACGCTAATGCAGTTGGCACGAAAGGTAGGGCTGAATGAATGTACCCTGAAGCGAGGATTTCGAGAAGTCTTTGGCAAAACAGTCTATGGGTATTTACGAGACTATCGCATGGAGCAGGCGCGATCGCTGCTAGAAGCAGGGGACATGAACATTACTGAAATTGCGCGGGCGATCGGGTTTCGCGATCGCAGTCCGTTTGCGTTGGCGTTTCGGAAACATTTTGGCGTGAACCCGAAGAATTATCAGAAACAGCAAAAAAATTCCGTCTAGCTCTCGAAAAATTCCGTCTAGCTCTCGCTTGCATTAAAAATCACACCTGCATTTCCAGTATCTTTTGAGAAAGATTTCTAATTGTGGTGTGGTGAGATGATGAGTCAAGTGCAGCAACGACTGGCGATTTTAGGGATTGTGTGGGCGATCGTGGGGGTTGCGTTGCCCGGAACCGCCCAGGAGAAGCAGAGCGCAGTACCTCAGCCTGTTGAGTCGGATGCGCTAGGGACAGTGCGCGATCGTCGCCCTGCTACGACGGTGCAAGAGTGGATGGCACAGGTGGAAGCGGCAACCGTTCGGGTGACGAGCGTTCGAGTAGAACCGACTGGGGGAACCGTGCGGGTGATTTTGGAGACGAGCGCGGGAATCACTCAGGCTCCGACCAATCGCAGTGAAGGGAATACGCTGGTTTCGGAGTTGAATAATGCGGTGTTGGTGCTGCCGGAGGGGAATCGAGTTGCGATCGACAAACCCGGAGAGGGGATTAGTGCGATCGAGGTCATTCAAGCTACTCCAACAGCAGTACAGATAAGAATTACGGGAGAAACTGCGGTTCCAGTTGTGGAAGTCGTTCCAAGTGTAGGGGGATTGGTGCTGAACGCGGAAGCTGATGAAGATGTTGCAGAGGAAGAGGTGACGGTGACGGGAGAAGGGCAAGGAAGGTATCGAGTTCCAAATAGTTCTACAGCAACAAGAACAGATACACCACTTCGCGATATTCCTCAGTCCATTCAAGTCATTCCTCAACAAGTTCTAGAAGATCGGAATGTCAGGACGGTGATTGAGTCAGTAGAAACAGTAAGCGGTGTTGTCTATAATGGAGGGTTTGCTGACGCACCTACAGGTAGCGTCATCATCAGAGGGTTCCAACAGCAGCAACAGTTCCGAAATGGCTTCCGAGATACAGATCGAACTGGTCTTACAGGTCTTGGAACGGTTGAACAAATTGAAGTCCTTAAAGGTCCTGCGTCAGTGCTATTTGGGGCGGTAGAACCAGGTGGGATTATCAATGTCGCCACAAAACAGCCGCTAAGTGAGCCTTTCCGCAAGTTCACATTTGAAGTGGGAAACCGCTCGTTCATTCAGCCTAGCCTTGATTTTTCTGGTCCGCTCAATACTGATAAAACTGTGCTGTATCGTCTTAATGCCAGTTATCAAAATTTGGATGGCTTTCAAGAATTTGCAACTAGTAAGCTAACTACGATCGCACCTTCTATATCTTTCAAAATCGGCGATCGCACCGATCTAAATTTATACTATGAATACATTAATTCTTTTGCCAATCCACCAGAAGGTTATGCTGTTCTTCTCAGCGATGGTAGCAAGTCTCCTCGAAGCACCTACCTGGGCTATCCGGATTTCTCTTTTAGAGATTTTACTACGCAAAAATTTGGGTATGGGCTGAATCATAAACTCAATGACAATTGGCAAATTCGCAATACTTTTTCAGGAACAGTTAGTAATGCCCGTGACACAACTGCCGATCCATCCGCATTAATAGGAGTAGGAGATCGCCTCCTAGAGATGAGTGCTTCCGATTCTAAATTCTCAACTGAAAATTACTTTGGTCAAATTGATGCGGTTGGCAAATTTAAGACTGGATCGATTTCACACCAACTCTTATTTGGCTTTGATGCAAATCGCACCATCGAAACGTTTTCGCGTGAAACTGTCAGTGTGCCCGATCTAGACATCTTTAACCCAAATTATAATATCCAATCTCCGACCTTTACAGAGCGGGTTGTCTTTCCCCAGCCAACCACTCAACGCTATGGTCTCTACCTTCAAGATCAAGTTGCTCTTCTAGATAGCCTGAAGCTATTAATAGGCGGACGGCTAGATTGGATTACGACAGATGTTGAGGGTACTCCAAGACAGCAAGATAGCGCATTCAGTCCTCGCATTGGATTAGTGTATCAGCCTAGTGAATCAGTTTCTCTCTATACCAGTTACAGTCAATCTTTTAATCCAACCTCTGGTTTTAACCCAGATGGGAGAGCATTTAAACCTAGCAAAGGTAGACAATTTGAGGTGGGTGTTAAAGCTGACTTTCTAGATGGAAGGCTTTCGACAACATTGGCAGCCTATCAAATTACTAAGTCAAACATTACAACACCCGATCCGAATGATCCTCAATTTTCGATCCAAGTCGGAGAGCAACGAAGCCGTGGAATTGAACTAGATGTTTCGGGCGAAATTCTACCTGGCTGGAAGGTGATTGCGTCCTATGCTCATACGGATGCAAAAGTCACTCAAGACAACTCTACCCCAGTCGGTAATCGATTAACAAATGTGCCGAAAAACCAAGTCAGTCTGTGGACAACCTATGAGATCCAAAACGGCGGATTGAGAGGTTTGGGATTTGGTTTAGGATTGTCTTATGTGGGCGATCGTCCAGGAGACTTAAGCAACTCTTTCACGCTGGGAGACTACTTACGTACCGATGCAGCACTCTACTACCGTAGAAATCGCTTGAACATGGCGATTAATGTTCGCAATTTATTCAATACAGATTACTTCAGAGCTTCAGATGGTGGAAGTCTCTTCCTTTTCAGAGGTGAACCTTTAACGATCACTGGTTCTATTGGTTTAGAGTTCTAGCTCAGCAAGGCAGATGCTAGTTTGCTGTCTGAACAACTTCTACAGCGTTTAGAATGTCATGGTTATAAAATCTCATCGTGTAATTGCGTTGTTTCTAATTGCTAGTCTGACGGTTCTTATTAGCTCTGCTTGCAATTTCAAACTAACCCATCCTTCGCCAAACGTCGATCGTGCTTTCTCTAAAAATTGCCACACTGTACAGCACATGATGGGCGAAAGTTGTATTACCAGCGATCCGAAGCGCCTTATTACTCTCTACACTCCTGCGCTTGCGAATGCTCTTGCTCTTGGAATCAAACCAATAGGCATTACCTCAGTAACAGGCAATCTAGATCAGTTTCCAGAGTACTTGAAAGGCAAAGTAGAGGACATAGAGATAGTCGCAAATGCAAGCGATGTTTTAAATCTGGAAAAAATACTTCTCTTAAAACCTGACTTAATCTTAGGTTGGGATCATCATAGTCAGATCTATTCTTTTCTCTCTCAGATTAGCCCTACTCTGCTGACTCAGCCAGCCAGAACAACGTCTTCTACAGGTGACTGGAAAGAGTATCTCAGCTTTGTAGCTAAGGCATTGAGAAGAGAAAATACTGCAAAGCAGCTTTTAGATCATTACGACAGACGAGTTGAAGACCTGAAGAAGCTGATAAAGAACCGATATGAGAACGAAAAAGTGTCCATAATTCATGTCAGCACAGAGTACGGCATTGAGGTACAAACGAAAAATTCTTTTGCAGGAACTATCCTCACCGACCTTGGCTTAAAGCGACCAGAGATTCAAAATGTTGCGACTCCGAACGGCGTGCTTGATGCCTTCTCCCAAGAGAAGATCGAAGCAATTGACGGTGACATTCTGTTTGTTCAGTCTTTCAACAAAGAGGAGGATCAAAAATTGCTTCAAAGATTGCTAGAAGACCCACTTTGGCAGAAGCTTAAAGCAGTTCAACAGAAACGAGTCTATGCTGTAGATGGATGGGCATGGACGGTAGGAAACCCGCTTGCTGCTGATGTGGTGATTGACGATATAGATAGGTATCTCATCAATGCAGCCTAAAATTTGCCGCTCAAATTGTTGATCTTGCCCAACAATTGATCGCTAGGAGCAGCTTTAGCGATCACATTCCTTCCTCTGCAATACCACCCTTCCACAAGCTTCGTCGATCACGCTTCATTGTCGATCGCTCGATTGTTTCTGCGATCGCGCTTGCTGGTTGAATGATTTGTGCGATCGTGCTTTCATTTCTCAAGGTGTCGAGATAATGTTAGCGATCGCGCTTGATGGTTGAATGATTTGTGCGATCGCGCTTTCATTTCTCAAGATGTCGATCTCTAGATGATTTGTGCGATCGCGGTTTAGAACTAGGGGGCTATCGTAGATTGAAGTGCGATCGCTACTGTGCCCTTGAGAGTTCTACAGATGGGTCTTTCGCGATCGCAACGGCTCGATCGTCCCGTAACAAAAACTCATCCAGCAACTCAAAAAACCGTACAAACGCCTCCTGCTCACTCCCACAGCCCAACTCAATCATCTTTGCCCAAGAACTAGAAGTCGTTATCTTCAGCCGTTGCTGAAGCCAAGGCTGGAACTCCCCATAAAAATCAAACTCTGCCTCCGTCGGCTCAATCCCAAGCTCTTCTCTCGCCGTTCGATAGCCAACTACAAACATAAACAAATCACTCACCGAAGCCCGACAGATATACAGCCCCGGTCTTGCCTTGATTTTCTCCAACATTCCAAATATAGAACTCATTGCCCCAACTCCGATGCTTCAAACCTGTTCTAATTCCTCAAGGATAAACGCTCCTCTACGGCAAGCAAAATCATTTATCCAGGCTTCTCTACTCAACCCCTCGATCGACAGATTATCAAACACCCTTCCCCGAACTTCAACGCCATAATGAATCCCATTCGTCGAAATACTCTCGGTGCGACCAAATTTCTCCCAGCGATCGCTCAAAATAAACTCATCTCGATACTTCGTTCTTAACCTCAGTAATGTTCCCTGAATCTGATTCTGCTTCAACCAACTGATCACCGCCTGAGCGCACTCAAGACACTCCAGTACCTCGAATGGTTCAACAATTTTGCCAACCTCCCGATAAATCTCTTCATTTGTTTCTAAGCTCACAGCCTTCGTCACTCATCACTCAAATTTCTGAACCCATCGCTCAAATTTTGCTCCAGGGTCGCGCTCTGATGGTCAATCGCTTGATGGTTTGTGCGATCGCGCTTTGATGGTCGATCGCTCCTCTAAGCCGCCTGTGAAGTTTCTTTTACAGCCAAACCCAGCCCTAACTCGGTCAGCACTTTTACCAACTCATGCCACTCCAGCACCAATGCACCCGACTCATTCACTCGATCGCCAAACTGAAAATTGATTGTCTTCCCCTTTGCTCTCGCCACATTCCGCAACGCCAACAGCAAAAACTCCGGATCACCCTCCTCCAACGCCCCATTCAAATAAGCGATCGCCCGCTGCGAGTCCTGCAAATACACCATCAACTCATCTTCATAAGCTCTACTTTTAGGCATCATCCCGACTCCGATAACTCATCCAAAATTCTAATGCTTTTTCAATATCGCGTCCCTGCGTACTCTTATCCCCACCCCACAGAATCACAATCCGCTCATTGCCAACTCGCCCAAAATACACCCGACACCCCGCCCCTGTATCAATCCTCAACTCAAACATCCCATCCGCAATAAACTTATGATCTCCCAAATTTCCTTGCTTGACTCGATCCAACCTCAGCAAGACCCTAGCAGATGCCTGAATATCTTTTAATTGCATCACCCATTCAGAAAATGGCGCTCTCCCCTCTTCTGTTTCGTAGATCTCAACCTCGATCGGACGTACATCCACACTTCAGTCTCCAGGCTCTAATTTTCTCAACGATCGCCCCCATCCTTAAATCGCTCTATTTTACTCCGGAGATTGCGCTCTGATTGTCGATCGCTTGATGGTTTTTGCGATCGCGCTCAGTGGTTAATCGCTTCCAACCAAGCCTCTAGATCTGCCAATGTGGTGAAATCGAGTAAGGCTTCGCTGAGGTCTTCCAGGACGGGCAAAGGTAGGGATGAAAGGCGCGATCGCGCTCAATGGTCGATCGCTTGATGGTTTGTGCGCTCGCATCTCAGAGGTTTTGTGAAGTGCGATCGCGCTTGCTGGTTGAATGATTTCCGCGATCGCGCTTTCATTTCTCAAGATGTCGATCTCTAGATGATTTGTGCGATCGCGCTTGCTGGTTGAATAAATTTTGCGATCGTGCTTTCATTTCTCAAGGTGTCGAGATAATGTTAGCGATCGCGCTTGATAGTTGAATGATTTGTGCGATCGCGAGTACTGCGCCTTCTAACAACTATGTCTTGGTCAAAAACTCATTTGTCGGTTCTATTCTCGAAGAAGTTGGACTGCAACGCCCAGCCGCACAGGATGTTGTCCTGCCAGATAGAGGAATCTTTAACATCTCTGAGGAAAGACTGGATGTTTTAGATGGTGATGTCTTATTCCTGCTGTATACCCATGACTTTAGAGAACTGGAAACTTATGAGAGATTAAAGCACAAGCCAATTTGGAAGCAGCTAAAAGCGGTTCAGAACAATCAATTTTTTTGGTCGATTTTTGGACATGGACATGGAACGATCCATCTGCTGCTAACGCCGTAATTGATGATCTCTATAAATATCTCGTTAATTCGTCAACCAAACCGCATCCTCTAAAAAAGTCCGTCTAGCATTCAAAAAAAGCTCCGCTAGCCGTCAAAATAGGCTTTTGCTCGGTACAAATGAGACAATTGCCATATGCAATGATAACGATTCTGTCCTTATTTCTGTTCTACGATCGCCCCACTTTCCAGGGCAAACGCAAAAAGGCAGGATGGGATGATGCCTATCTGCTTAGAATCTTGTCTCAATAATTTTCATGCGTTTGCCCTAAGTGCAAGGGTGATGGGTAGGCGGGGAGTGAAAGCCCACTGCTACAATGCGGATAGCATATCGTTGAGTGAGTAGGGCAATGCAGGAAATTGAGGTAATGGGTGCGATCGATGAACAAGGACAACTTTTACTACTCCAACCCCTTAGTTTCAGTAAGCACGCTAGAGTTCGTGTCCGAATTACCCTACTTGATGAAAATTTTGAACCAGAAGCAGACTCGAAAACGCAAATCTTGGCTGACTTAAAGGAATCTTTCCGTCAAGCAGAGGCAGGTCAAACCTTTCCTATCTCTGAACTTTGGGATGGAATTGATGTCTGATTCTTCCGAAGCTCTAGTACAACTCACATTCACAGATGTTTTCAAACGCCGTCTTAAAGGACTTGCCAAACGCTATCGTCGAATTAAAACAGACATTCAGCCAATTCTAGATTGTCTGCTCCTAGGTGATTTTATCGGTGAGCAAATTCCAGAGACAAAGTACGCAGTCTATAAAGCTCGTGCCAGGAATAGTGATGCTCAATCTGGTAAAAGTGGTGGTTATCGTCTGATTTATCAAATTACATCTCCTTCCAGTGTTATCCTTCACCTAATTTATTCCAAGTCTGACCAAGCAACTATCAGCGCTAAGGAGATTCAAGATTTGATTGAAACGTATCAGGGTGAGAAAGACTCAAACGCCTCTTGCTGATTGAGCGATCGAAACTCCAACATCTTTGCCCAAAATCAATAAAGCGAATCTGCGATCGATGCTCTCAAGCGATCGCCTTTCAAGTGCATCGCGTATCATCCGGCAGCTTAGGCAGAAGCGCGATTAACGCAAAGTGCAACTCTAGAGGAACCGCAATTGAGGAGTGCGATTGCAGAACGTAGAGCAACAAACAATGTGCGATCGCGCTTCATTGTCGATCGCTCGATTGTTTGTGCGATCGCGTTTAATGGTTGAATAATTTGTGCGATCGCGCTTGATAGTTGAATGATTTTTGAAATCGCGCTTTCATTTCTCAAGGTGTCGAGATGATGTTAGCGATCGCGCTCACCTTATCCAGAACTCAGAGCGATCCATAAAACTCCTTAGTACACCTCGTCGTGAGAGCCAATGTCAATCAGCAAAATCTCTGTTTCTCCCGTCTCAGGATTCTCAACGAAGTCAAACACAATACGACAGTCATACTCCACCGAACATGCCCACGAGTCAGCCAATTTTCTTTCAATTTATGGGTTTGCAACACTGGATCAAATGGATTAGCTGCCAATAACGCTAGCCGTTCTTCAACCTTCTCATCTAAATCTGGCTGTCGCCGCACCAATCGTTTGTATGCCCGTTTAAATGAGGTTGCAAAAACCAGCGTTTTCATTTCCGCAACTCAGCCATAATCTGCTCAGCGTTGCCACGAAATACTCTTCCTGCCGCATACTCTGTTTTTGCCTGAGCAATATTAGCCGCAATTTCTACCCGTCGCCGCTCAGCCAAACGCCGCTGCACAATTTGAATCAGCGACTCCTGCTCCTCAAGTGATAGCGCATCTATCTCACTTAGGGTCTGCTCAAATTTAGAACTCTGACTCATCATGACCTCACAACTCATCATGCGTCAGTTTATTATAGTAGAGGTTGAAAAAGGTTACATTTAACACAAAGCGCAACTGCGAGAAATTACACCTCAGACCCTTACGGGTCGCGCTTCGCCTGAAAAACATTATCGATCGCAGACGGCAACGTGCATCAATTCATCTGATGTGAACGAACAAAGCGATCGTGACTCAGCATCTCAGTTTGAGCGATCGCTCTGCTGCTGAAGCTGCTCAACCGTGTGAACAGAAAGCTTCATCGTGCGGCTGATGATACTGTCTGCTTAATTTTGAAGAACGCTACAAGGTTTCCATTAATCGTTCGTTCTTCTACTTTTTGCATTCCTAATCTCGCAGCAACCCCATGCGACTCAAGGTTAGATGCATCAGAACTTGCCACCATATATTTATAACCTAAATGTTTAAAACAGTATTCCAAAATCTTAGTTGCGGCTTCGGTTGCATAGCCCTGTTTGGTTCCCTTCGGCAGCAACGCATAAGTTAACTGAGGCTGCTGTTCATCAAAGAAATACCATAAGCCTACAAACCCAATGATTTCACGTCGATTCTTTGTTTCTATCAGCCACAAACCAAGTTTTTCTTCATCAAAAAGCTTCTGACTTGCTATCAGCATCTCTTCAACCTGTTGCAAAGAAAATGTTTTATCATCGCATAGATATTTCCTAACGTAGGGATCAGCAAAAATGCTATGCAAAGCCCTAAGGTCGCTCTTTGAACTTGGCTTTAACAGCAATCTCTGAGTTTCAAAGACAAGGCTCATGCTGGTGCTACCTTTCTTGCTTGGTGCTGCTTAACCCTAGCTTAGCAGCAGATTTTCTCTATCTTGATCAGCAGACAAACAGATGCATACAATTATTTATCATGAAATAAATTCAACGGGTTGCGAAGATTTTTGTGCCGGGTGCAACTACGCTGGGCACACCTACCGTGGCATCTAACCCTTCGGCTTTTACGGTTAACCAAGGTGGAGAGTCGATGAGGCGGGCAAATGGGCTAGAGCTTGGCACCTCTAGACGAGACGTGACGATCGCAAGATCAGCAGCAGCAGAGGTTTCAAACAAAAGTAAATCAGACTCTAACTGGCTGTATGTTAGAACCTGTCCATTTTGTCGCCAGAAATTTAGCTGCCAGCCAGAAGTAAAGTGACAAAGCGTGCGATCGCGTTGTTTTACTAATACATTACTCTGCTGATTTGACCAGTGAAACTCCGCCGCTTCTTTCGGCAATTTCCAAATGTTGCGACCGCCCTCAACCGACTCTAGGTTATCCACATAAATGTGAGAAACCCACATGCCAATCGCGCTATGCCGACGTACGATCGCGGCGATTACAATTAATTCGCTATATAGCAAGGTTGAGCCAGCTTTATACTGCGAAAGATAGACTCCACCAAGGGTTTTTCCGGGCAGAAAGGAGACAATTTCTAGCCCAATTGGAACATGGGCTGATGCTTTAGCAACATCAATCAGATGCAGGGTTTGGTAGGCAAATCCTTTGAGGCTCCAAGGGGCTTGGGGGTAGCTCATGCAATGACTCTAAATGACTCTATCTGACAAAGATTGGGAAAGATTGGGCTTGTAAACTGGCTGTATTTTCGATGTCGAGCAGTTTATTTCACAACAGGTAAGGCTCCTTCTCTATTTATATTAGTAGAGGTTTTTGCTCAATTCTTCATCTCTCAAAGTGTAGAGGCAAATTGGGGCTAAATCTAGCCAAAATAAAGCCAAATATAGCTAAATATTTTTTACAAGAAGTATTCTAACCATGTCAGGCAAATCGCGACCCGAAGATCAAGCCGTTTCTAATATTATTAAGCAAACTATACTCCGCCAGTTAGATAGCGTAAGGCAAATTGGTGTAGCGACAAAGACAAACCTGCTTAATCTTTTTCAAGGTCGCTCTAATTCAATATCAGTAAAAGGCAGAGGTTTAACTAAAGAAGGAATTCGGATTCAAGAGTTGGAAATCACGACAGATCAAATTGCCATTGATCCTTTAAGCATTTTCCTAGGAAAAATTGGATTCAACGAACCTGTTAATAGCCGCACTCACTTAGTTTTGACCGAGGCAGACTTAATTCAGGCGTTAAATTCAAAAATAATTCTTGAAAAGCTTCCTCATTTGCATTTAGAGGTAAATCGAAAGCTTGTTACGGTTGAATTGTGTCCGCCTTTTTCGATTCGCCTCCCTAGCGACAACAAAATTCGCTTTTCGGGAGGAGCAAAACTGCAAGAATCTCAGCAAGTTCGCCAGGTCAGCTTTTCAGTTGTAATTCGCGCTCGTACCGAGACTCAACCCATTTCATTAGAGACGTTTTCTTGCTTGCCTGAACAAGGATTATCGCTTCCATTTACGATCGCACTTCTTCAAAGATTGAATGCGATCGCAGAGCAACCTTACTTTCAATTAGAAGGAACAATTCTAAAAGTTTGCTCTCTAAAAATTAAAGACCGAACTGTCCTATTAGACATCGAAACTCAAACTCAAGAAATTCCCTTTCTATAGAGTTAAAATAATAAAATTAAACCATTGGTTTCACCGCGCTTGGCTGTTAGAAACTTTTCTTTTTCCTGGTCTTATTAAGATTTCCTACCCTTGTGTGTTGTTGGCTAGATCATCCTGGGAACTTTAACAAGGACACTCTAAGCGATGACAAATCAGGCGATGAGCCAAGTTCAAGACGTGGAAACAACCTTTTTCTTTCAGAAAGGACTTTATCTCAACAAAACAAAAGCTTACACAACTGCAATTCACAGTTATGAAGCTGCCCTCAATAACAAACCCGATTACCCAGACGCTTGGTATAACCGGGGCAACTCGCTTTATCATCTGGGTCGGTTTCAAGACGCGATCGCAAGCTATGACCAAGCCCTAGAATACCAGCCTGGGTTTCCTGAAGCATGGAACAATCGAGGGAACGCTTTAGATGAACTGGGACGCTATGAGGAAGCGGTTGCAAGCTACGACCACGCCATTCGATACCGTGCTAGCTATCACTGGGCATGGTACAACCGAGGCATTTCTTTGCGAAATTTAGAGCGCTACGAAGACGCGATCAACAGCTACGATCGGGCGATCGAATTCAAACCCGACTACCATTGGGCATGGTATAGCCGCGGGCTTGCCTTCCGGAAACTGGGGCAATTTGAGAAAGTCGTTGCCAGCTATGACAAGGCGCTGGAGTATAAACCTGATTTTGAAGAATCTTGGACAAATCGCGGCAATGCTCTCTATCACTTAGGACGAATCGATGCTGCCTTAGAAAGCTACGATCGCGCCCTTGCCCTCAGACCAGAAGCCGCCACCGTGTGGTACAACAAAGCCTGCTGTTATGCCATTCAAGGGGATTTTGACCTAGCCTTCAAGCATTTGCAAAAAGCCATCGAACTTAGCCCCGACGAATACCAAGAAATTGCTCAAAGCAACGGTGACTTTGATCAGTTGCGTCAAGATAATCGATTTCTATCCCTCCTTTCCTTCCGAGCGCCACGGGAGACCTGAGCGCTGCTACACGACTATGATTCCCTGGGATGATGTTCAAACTCGATATAAAAGTACAGGGCGATCGCTATCGCTAATTGGTAGCTATGGCAGGCATTATGCTAAATGCGAGCAAGTTTTAGCCGCCAACCCTGACCATGTGGAAGCACTTTTATGTCGAGGCTATGGGTTAGAAAAACTAGGACGCTACGAAGAGGCGATCGCAACCTTTGAGCGGGTGATCACCTTTTGCCCCCAAAACAGCTTGGCTTGGCAGGGTCGCGGCATTTCGTTAGGCAGGCTATGCCAATATGAAGATGCGCTCACAAGTTTTAATCAATCGCTCAAACTCGATCCCCAAGATTATCGAGGGTGGCAAAATCAGGGAAAAACGCTGTTAAATTTGGGGCGATATCAAGAGGCGATCGCTAGCTTTGATCAGGTCATATCATTCAAACCCGACAGTTATAAAGCTTGGTATAACCGTGCGATCGCCCTCTCCTCGCTCAACGAGTACGCATCTGCTCTAACAGACGTTGATATTGCTCTCAAAATCAAACCCAACTCCGACTATATTTGGACCTACCGAGGCATGATGTTAACGCGCTTAACCCGTTACCTCGAAGCCTCTGCAAGCTTTGAAAACTCCCTCAAAATCAATTCTCGCAACTCTAGCGCATGGTACGGTAGAGCGTGCTGTTTTGCCCTGCAAGGTAAGTCAGAAGAAGCTTTGCAGAGCTTAAAACGAGCAATCCAGCTTTCTCCTTCAATCTACCGAAGCATGGCAGACACAGATGCAAATTTGCAATCTCTGCGAGTAGACAGCCGGTTTCAAGCCTTGATTCAAACGAGTTCAGAGGAAATCGGAAGCCCTCACCTCTAGTCCCTCTTCTACCAGGGAGAAGGACAAAAGCTAACTGCCTGACAGGTCTTTGAAAATCCCCGCCGCATCAGCACAGATATTTCTTTATCCATTCAAGATCGGCGTCCTGAGATCGTTTGGGAGCAACGTAAACTTGACATCTTGCTCCGCCACATCGTCTGAAGTAGATGCGCCAATGGTGTTGAACACGCTGTTTTAGCCAAGCGTTTGTGCCTTCTATCCTTTCGGCTCTCACAGCAGTTCCTTCACTGATTTCTTGAATCTGCTTGAGCAGTCTACCTGGGCTGTGCACCTCCGTCCACAAGGTGTCGATCGAGTCTCTCAAAAATTCTACGTTTGGTAAAAAGCTAGACAGTAATTCATCAGGCATAGAATGTCTGAGCCGGTTAACTTTAGCCGTTAGGTCTTCATTGCGCTTTTTTAGTTGCTCATTTTCAGTTTTGAGTTGATCGCTCTGAGTGATGAGGGAAGCGTTCTCAGTTGCAAGGGAGCCGTTCTGTTCCAAGAGTTCTTCTTTTGCAATGAGATGACTTTCGTTCTCCTCTCCCACCGAATTCAAAAGCTCATTTAGGTCATCTATACATTGAGCTAAAGAATTCTTTTCCTGTTCAAGCTCGTTAATCTTGACCTTATAACCGCCTGTGACGATGCTTAACTCCTCTTCGAGGTTGCGAATTGTGATTTGATAATGTTGAACATTAGAAATCTCCTGCTCTTTCAACGCAGCACTTGTCTGAGCTTGAATTGCAAATTGATCCTGCGCGGAGTCTAGCTGTTTCCGTAGCAACGCTAGCTCATGATTCCACTGTTTTATCTGCTTGATCTGCCTCTCCCACAACCGCCAGGCTACCGTTCCTACAAGTAAGCCTACCAAGGCAAGCCATAAGGACTGATGAAACCAAACTGCCGCGATTGGCTTTGCCAAGTTCCAAAAGATTGCAGCTATCAAGCCGCATGAAGCTGATATCAACCATCGACCTAGAGGAGAACTCACTCTGAGGGACTGTTGCTTGCTCATTATGTTTGCTCACTACGATCAGGGCTGCTATGTCTTCTTACGAAACTTCACCCTGTTGCATTTAGTGGAGTTAGGAAAGCACGTTCGGCAACATCTCGCAAGAAAGAACCGTGACCCACCAAAGTTAGCCCTACAAAAAGTTAGCCCTACAAAGTGCCGAGGTATTCTTTAACACCAATTGGGTAGAACATAGCCTAACAGGGTGATGTATGGCAACGTTGCACCCATCAGAACAGGCAGAATAAATTTAGCTTTATCTAGCCTGTTTGCTGGAAAACACCTCTGGATGAGCTTGCCAAATGATGTGAATAAATTGATGCAGTTGTTGAGATGCAGGTTTGGCTTTTGCTTTAAGGTCGGGGTTAGCATCTAGGCTGTAAAGCCATGACAGGAGAGGAATTACATCAGTATCTAAGGCTAGTTTGAACAGAACGGCGGGGCACATTAGATCAGATCCGTCGCGTAAATCTTGAAGAGCTAAGCGGTTACAGTCCGTCCAATCGATGAACCTATCTGACTGAGATACCAACGCCAACGGACGCACCCAACACTGGCATCTTATCTCCACAAACTGCACGACTTCTGCGTAGAGCCGGGTTAAACCGTGTTCTAAATAAACAATCTGAGACGGTCGGAAGATAGGCGGTTTGTCTTTCCCTGCCTGAAATGCAGCAGAGTTCATGATTGTTGATTGCGTTTTGTAAAAGGTGTCTTAATTTTAAGAGTTGGGGGCGGCAGTTCGCTACCTGTCTTTGCGATCGCGCTGCCATACGCGAACCATTTTGCAGAGTTTAGCAGAGCCAATCGCCTACTGGTGATCCCGCAATGAGCCTGTTCAAATGTTTCTCAACACAGACAACAGAGGCACCTGTAGAATTAAGAACGAGCAAGTGCCCTATCTATCTCAGGCTGAGCCTCGAAAGCTGGCAAGCTGGAGGTGAACAACCTTCTGATATGCGGTATTTATGAAGAGAAGACGGGAAAGGAGCGATCGCACATGGCACTGATTACAACCGGCGGACAGTTCATTAAAGATATTGAAAAGTATGGCGCGTTGGGCGCATACGTCCCCCTAGAGGGTGGGTTTGAGGGACGATATCGGCGGCGCATTCGAGCGGCGGGGTATACCTCGCTGAGCATCACGGCTAGAGGACTCGGCGACGTGGCAACCTATCTCACTGGGGTTCATGGCATTCGCCCACCGCACTTGGGCAAGAAAAGTACAGGCTCTGGAGCCGCCGTTGGCTATCGCCATTTTGCGCCGCCGATCGTCACCACTCACGTTGAAAATCTGCCTCCCAAATCCAAAGGGCTACTGCTATGGATCATTGAAGGGCACATTCTTTCTAGCCAAGAGCTTGAGTATCTGACAAACCTGCCATCGCTGGAGCCGCGCCTAAAACTCGTTGTTGAGGTTGGGGGGGAACGCTATTTTCGCTGGTCGCCGCTTGCCGAGGTGATTGCGATCGCGTGAGCGGGGAGAGAAGATAGACTAAACCCCGCAGTGCAAGACCTCCGAGCAAGACCTCCGACGTTTCCAAACTCGATTTTAGCCATTTTCGTAGAGGAAGCCGGACATGAAACAGCCGTGCCGGATGCGGCTCTCTCAAGGTCAATTAAATCTGCTCGAAGTCTGCCCCCGCAAGTTTCAGCACACGTATTTAGAGCAACTTAGCTCTCCTGGCGACACTGAGCAACAAGAACGCTTGCTGGCAGGGAGCCGGTTTCATTTGCTGATGCAGCAGTGGGAAATGGGGCTACCGATCGCGGCGATGTTGAGAGAAGATGAGCAATTAAACCGCTGGTTTGGGGCCTTTGTAGAAGCGGAGCCAACCATTTTGGGCACCGATGCCCCGGCTGACCCCAGCAACCCTCCCTTTCGCCAGAGCGAGCATCTCCGTATTCTCGACGTTGAAGGGTATCTCCTGACCGTGATTTATGACCTGCTGATTGGGTCTGAGGCTCAAGCGCAGATTCTCGACTGGAAAACCTATCCCAAACCAGGGCGGGCTGAGCGCTTGGCGCAAAATTGGCAGTCTCGGCTCTATCCGTTTGTGCTGGTCGAAACGAGCCACTATACGCCCGAACAGGTGTCGATGATCTATTGGTTTTTTCAATCGCAGGGAGACGCGATCGAGCCGCAGAGCTTAAAACTCAGCTATGACCGCACAAAGCATGAGCAGACGCGACGCGAGTTAACTCAGCTTTTAGACCAGTTGGATGGATGGCTCGATCGCTATGAAAGGGGAGAGCCTTTTCCTCAAGTGCCAGTTGCGGCAGAACCGTGCGATCGCTGTAGCTTTGCGTGGCGCTGTCAGCGAGTCCGAGATGAAGCTGCGATCGCGCTGCCTAGCCTGGGTGCGATCGCAGAAATTCCTCTCTAACCCTGTTGTGACACCATAGGAGTATTGAGCTACGATTTGGCAAACAGTTTTATGACCCTTGAAAACACCTTTGAAAACACCTTTGAAACCCCTGAAAATTCTGATTGTGCGCTGACGGTTCGGGAAATGGAGATCGACGACCTCGCAGACGTCTTTCATTTGGGTGAACTGCTGTTTACCAGCGATTTGTACCCCTACATCTACCGCACTTGGGACGAATGGGAGGTCATCGGCTCTTACAACACCGAGCCAGACTATTGCCTGGTTGCCGAGATCGATGACCAAATTGCAGGATTTATTCTGGGCACGATTATCAGCAAAGGGGCGCTCGTTTATGGATACATTACGTGGCTCGGTGTTGCTCCTAATTTTCAGCGGCGCGGCATCGCTGATCAGCTTGTAGATCGCCTTGTTGAGCGTTTGATCAACGATGGGGCGCGGTTTATGATGGCAGATACTGACCCAGAAAATGCTCAAGCTGTGAAATTTTTTGCGCGTAAGGGCTTTCGAGATACCCGTCGCCACATTTTCTTATCGATGAATTTGAGTCAGCACGAATATTATGGCAAGCTGATCGCTTACGAGCGCGAAAAAGCCGATCGCAAGGTTTGGAAGCGTCCTCGGCGGCGTCCGACGCCAAAATCGTAATCTCAGGTTATGGTACAGAAATACTTCTAAATCTCTGCGAGCGGTATGCCTGAGCATGTGTATCAGTGGCAAATTGAACCGATCACCCCCCTCCCTGAAGCCTTTGTGGAGGCAGTTCGGTGCTGCGCTCCGGAGGTGAATGGGCGCTACATCACACAGCTTTTATGGCAACGGGGCGTGCGAGAAACCGATGCGATCGCGGCTTATCTCAACCCCAACGCTTACCAGCCCCAAAGTCCGTTCGAGTTTGGGCAAGAAATGGAATGGGCAGCAAACCGCATCATCAGAGCCTACGACGTGGGTGAAACCATTGGCATTTGGGGCGATTTTGATGCCGATGGGGTAACGGCAACCTCGGTGCTGTGGGATGGATTGGCGCAGTTTTTTACCCAACATCAGCAGCTTTTTTACTACATTCCCAATCGCTTAACCGAGTCTCACGGGCTATCTCGCCTTGGACTCGATCACCTCAAGGCGCAAGGCTGCCACCTCATCGTCACCTGCGACACCGGCAGCACTAATCTAGATGAAATTCTTTACGCCCAGAGTTTGGGCATGGATGTGATCATTACCGATCATCACACCTTGCCAGAAGCACGCCCTCCAGTCAGTGCGATCGTCAATCCGCGATCGCTTGCCGCCGCTCATCCGTTGGCAACCCTCTCAGGCGTTGCCGTCGCCTACAAACTGGTAGAAGCGCTATATGACATGCGTCCTGACGTTCCAGAGCGAGCGTTAGAAGAGTTGTTGGATCTCGTCGCGATCGGGCTAATTGCAGATCTAGTCGAACTCAAAGGCGACTGCCGCTACCTGGCTCAACGAGGTATCGAGCAACTGCAAAAGCAATCTAACCCAAAGACCATGACCCGTCCAGGCATTGCCCGATTGTTAGAATTGTGCAAGCGATCGGGCGATCGTCCCACGGATATTTCGTTTGGGCTAGGTCCAAGAATTAACGCCGTGAGCCGCATTCAGGGCGATGCCCATTTCTGTGTTGAGTTGCTGACAAGTCGAAATGTCCCACGCTGCCGAGACCTCGCCGAAGCGACCGAACTCGCCAACACTCGGCGCAAAGCCCTACAAAAAGATGTCACTCAACAGGTGCAAGCCAAGCTCTCCCAGCTAGACCTTTCCACCACCAGTGTGATTGTTCTTTGGGATGAACAGTGGAGTGCAGGAGTTTTAGGACTGGTGGCTGGGCAAATCGCCCAAGAATACGATCGTCCTACCATTTTACTGAGCGTTGCGCCTGCCGCCGAGCCAGCGATCGCGCCCAAACCCGGTTCTCCCCTTTCCCTCGCAAAAGGCTCTGCCCGCTCCGTTCATGCCATCGATCTCTATCAACTCGTCAAACACCAAGCCCACTTGCTCCATCGTTTCGGAGGGCATCCCTTTGCCGCCGGACTGAGCCTTGCTGTCGATAATTTGCCGTTGTTTAAGCAAGCCATCAATCAACGTCTTCTCCAGCAAGGCGGTAGCATTGGCACCGCCACTGCCCTCCACGCCGATCTTTGCGTCACCGTGGCAGAACTGGGATTAGAGTTATACAAAGAACTGCGGCTGATCGAACCGTGCGGCATGGGCAATCCGATGCCGCGATTACTCATTCAAAACTGTTGGCTCGAAGCCGACCGCAACACCAAGCTGCGCGATTGGCGGGGGCAGAAAGTGGATTACATTCGCACACCGTTCAAGCTTTGGGATGATTCGACGCCAGATGGATTTCCGGGTCTCTGGTGGGGGCACTATGCTAATGAAATTCCTCAAGGGCGATGCGATGCGATCGTAGAACTCGAAAACAATACCTACCACAAGCGCTACGAAGTCCGCCTCATTGCCCTGCGTGCCTGCTCAGACATCGTTCTTCAGACGCCACGCCTCGACTGGATTCTCGATGGACGCACTGAGCCACTGCCCAATATCGCTCAGTTGCTCTACGTTCCAACCTGCCCGACAAGCTGGCAAGAGTTGCAGGTGTGGTTTCGCCGCGCCGCCAAAGCTGGAAAACCCCTTGCGATCGCCTATCCTGCCCCCACCTTCACCCCCCCCCAAGAAAACTGGCAGACTCTTGTCGGCATTGCCAAATATCTCAGCCGCACCGGGCAACCTGCCACCCGTCGCCAACTCCACGATCGGCTAGCCATCAGCGATGTATCGCTAAAAATTGGTTTTCAAGCGTTGGAATGCCTCGGCTTTCGTACCTCCTATTCAGAGCAAGGCTTTAGCCTGAGTTGGTCAGAAAAAAAGCCTCCCGCCAAAGCAAGAAGCCTGATCGAACAATTTCTAACCGCCGTGCACGAAGAACAATTCCGTCGCCAGTATTTCTATCAAGTCCCTTTATCCACGATCCAGACTGTCGCCGCTCAAACGTTGAAGGGGTAATGCTAGCCCGCTTTTCGCAAAAACCCCGCAGGCAGCGACTCCATCAACCCCCGGCGCGTCACCACCCATTCTGTATTTCCAGCAAAGTGGTCGTAAATTGCAGTGATAGCAATGACGCTTTTCAACACGCAGTAGAACGGAATAAATACACAAAATAGCAAGTAATCCCTGCGGGGCTGATGCACCAAGTCTGTCCGCACTAGCCAAGCTACCAGGGTTTGAATCGGACCACTCAACAGCGTCAGCGCGGTCGTTACCCAAAAATACTCTGGCGCGACCTCTGGGGTTGTTTCGTTGGTCAGCGATAAACTGAGCATCATCGGAAACATCTGAAGGGCAATGAAGTGGAACCCGGCGCTATACACCAGCAACAGCGACCAGTAAAGCTTTTGCCAGTGGTCAAGCTTGGTGGAAAACAACAGTGAAACCTGATGTCTCAGCGTTACTTCTAGCCAACCCTGCGCCCATCGCTTGCGTTGAAACCAGAACGATCGCAAGTCAACCGGTGCCAATTCTGTCGTCAAAATGGTTGGATCGTGAACAATATTGTAGCCACCGAGCAGCGTTCTCAGCGTCGCATCAATATCTTCGGTCAGCATGGCTGAGGAAAACCGCACCCGCTTTAGAACCGAAGTTCTCCAGTAGCCGTTGGAACCGCAAAACATGCCAGTGTCTGCCAACAGCGATTTTGCTGGATGGCTGACGCCGTACATACACTCAAACTCAACCGCAATCATGCTCGTCATGAAATTAACATCATGATTGCGAATCACATTCCGACCTTGGACAACTGAATAGCGATAGCTTTCTAGCCACCGCCACGCCCGATCGAAACAATCGCGGTTGGGATAATGATCGGCATCTAAAATTCCGGTAATTTCTCCCGTCACCACTTCCAAAGCAGCATTGACGTTCTCCGCTTTAGAGCGGCTGTCTTCAACGCAAAGCAATTTCAGATCTGGGTAGCGATCGGCAAGTTTTTCTAATTCATCTTCGATCGCTAGTCGCTCTGGGCGGTTATACGCCAAAATCACCTCTAATCCATCCTTGGGGCGGTTTAGGGTGGTCAGAATATATTTAAGAGTGCTAAGAATAATGTGCTGCTCGTTGGGCAAATAGGCTGCCACAATTAGAGAGCTTCTCGGTGTTCCACTTTGCAGTTCTGGAACTTCTCTGCGATCGCTATCATAAGTGCGCGGCGTCCGCAAAAATCGCTGAATCCAGCCAAACGTTGGTTTATGCAATGCCCTAGAACCCGATTGTTTAGATCCATAGGTGAGGGCGGTAGAGGCAGCTTCCCCAATTACCACAAACGACGTCACAAAATATAGCACCGGAATGACAATATGCATCGGTAGCAGGGTTCCACCACCGCTCAAGATATAGCAGTAAAGGACTGTGGGCAATCCAATAACGACAAGGTGAGTCAGGATAATCTTGTCGATGATGGAACCAAAAACGGTAATAGAGGTGCGCGGCAGTCCTTTTCGCATAGCTACTGATTAAGAAATTTAAGAGGATCACTTAATAGATAAAAACCATGGGTAACAAGTCTTGTCAAATCTTTATGGACAGTAGAACGACTGGAGAACCAAGTCAGAAGAACTGAAAGTTAATATCTGGTTTGACTTTGACGCTGTAAGTAAGATTACTCAACAACTATAACAAAACTTGTTAAGATTTCTCTTTTGGCAAATTAATCCAGAGGTTTTGTCACTACAGCAAGGCTTCATCTAAGTTCAACTTCATTACGGAAATACAAGCCAAAATTTTGGCTTCGCAGTGAACGAGATCCACCACGAAGCCATTTGACAGGTCACAGGTTTTCAACAATTCTGATATGTGTGCCCCCTCCATACAATGGGAAGGCAGCTTATTCAATATCCACTAATTGAATATCGAAGGTTAGGTCTTCTCCAGCCAAAGGATGATTTGCATCAAGGGTGATGTCTGCCTCTGAAACTTCTGTTACAACCACCGGAATCGGCTGCCCGGTAGGTTGCTGAATCTGGAGTTGCTGACCGATTTCTGGCTGCACCTCTTCGGGCATCTGAGCGCGATCGACCACAACAACCATATCTTCTCGGTGCGGCCCGTAAGCTTGATCAACAGGAATAAGCTCGGTTTTCATATCGCCCGGACTCATTCCTACTACAGCCTGCTCAAAGCCAGGAATGATTTGTCCAGCGCCGATCGTAAACTCTAAAGGGGAACCGTCAGAGGAAGAATCGAAAACGGTTCCGTCGTCTAGCTTGCCCGTATAGTGGACTTTGACCATATCTCCAAGTTTTGCCTGAGCCATAAGCGGAGTTCTCCTTGGGGTTGACTTCATCTTTTCACTCTAGCGGGAATGATCAGAAACGGTTGACTTCTAAATATTCACGTAAGCTTCTAAAACCTGTCTCATGCAGCAGGCAGATATAGCAGATGTAAGGGTGATTGAGAGCGGCATTGGGGGCTTGGTGGCAGGTGCAATTCTGAGCGCTGGTCTAGCCTAAACAGACCGTAGAACTGCTCAACTTTAAATTCATGTTCCAGGTTTTTATTTCTTATCGAGGTGAAATTGCAGGTCTGAGTGCGGCTTTGATCTGGGCGTGTGCCTCCCTGGTCTATATCGGGGTCGGACGCCAAATCGCGCCTCTAGCGCTCAATTTAACCAAAGGATGGATGGCGATCGCATTGATCGCGTTAACAGGGCTAGCAACAGGACAAACCCTACCAACCCTTGATTCTGCCAGCCTAATTGTGTTACTGCTCAGTGGTGCGATCGGGGTCGGAGTAGGAGACACGGCGTACTTTAATGCGCTCAACTTGATCGGCGCAAGACGCACTCTCTTATTTGAAACGCTCGCACCTGCCCTGGCAGCACTGTTGGCGCTGTTTTTTCTTCAAGAACAATTGTCGCTCCAGGCCTGGTTTGGAATTTTTCTGGTTTTAGCCGGAGTTGTTTGGGTTGTGCTAGAACGGCTTCCCGAATTGTCAGAAGCGCCTCACCAAACCTTGCGGGGCATTTTGTTTGGGTTGCTCGCTGCCTTGGCACAAGCGATCGGGGCTGTCCTTTCCCGCTCTGCTTTCATCGGTTCGGATGTCGATACCCTTTCGAGTACCTTGATTCGGCTAATTGGCGCAACTCTTGTGCTGTTAATTTGGGGTACGCTGCAACAGCAAACTCGCGAAATCGTTAAACCGTTGCAGTCTCAGCGCCTCTTTCTGATCATCGCTGGAACTGCATTTATCAGCACCTATCTGGGAATTTGGCTTCAGCAAACCTCGCTTAAATATGCGCCTACGGGGGTTGCACAAGCCTTGACCAGCACAAGCCCATTATTTGTGATTCCGCTGGTTCGGTTGATGGGCGATCGCGTCAGTATGCGGGCTGTTGTGGGTGTCCTGATTGCTCTAGTGGGGGTGAGTTTATTGTTTAGCAGGGCATGACCAAAATTGCCACTATTACATTCTTTACAGAGAGTAACAAAAATGACTCGAAATAAGTTAGGATGTCTGCGTGTTTTTACAACGTTTTGCCTAATGCCTCCGTATTCTTGCCCATGGGTTTTTGCCAAATAACTAGTATTTGTATAGTAAGGCGATCTAGCTGCATCTCGTGCCATTAGGGTGAAGCTTCGCATCGAACTTTAGAAAGTGTTGAGATATTCAGTTATGCAGACTTTGCTCTTACTCCCGGCTGGTTTTTACGTTTTGGTAATGCCAATTCTATTTTCCAGTTGGCTCACCTTCTTCCGCCGGGATGAAGAACTATCTTGTGAAGAGAAAAAACTGTCTTGGCTGGTAATTGCGATCGCAACCATGCTTTGGCCCGTGGTGCTTCCCTTCGCTTATTTAGAACTCATGGGTAAGCTCAAGCACTCCACCAAAGCGGCTCGCCTTCATCAACGTATGCTCGAAACAAACAAGTCTCAACAAACCGCATAATGAGTAGGGTTTCATAGGATGATTCTCATTGGTTCAATACTTGTTTCGAGACTTGAAAAACGTTAAGACCCTAATATAAAGTTCGCTTTTATGGGGCAAGAATTTGCAGCGGTGAGCATTCTTGCTACAAAGGATTGCAGGTTTGAACGGCGCTGATATACTAGTTAGGGGATCTTCAATCTACTCGTCTCATGCGTTGAGCGGTTTTGTTTTGCAGATAGCAGTTCTGATGCTTCAACCTGTAATAAATTAATCATCAACAGGTTTAGGTCATCTAACTCAGCACCTTGATCTGGCATATGGAGTACAAGGTGTTTTTAGTGTCAATCTTTATGTGGGTAGCCTAATCTGAGTTGAGAAACGGAGAATAGTCCGGATTCTCGTTCAAGCGGAGGAACCAATTTTTCTGGGGCGAATTTTAGGCGCTTGGGTCGAGTTAGACTTGAACACGCCTGAGAGAGACACCTTCCAGTCTTAGCCCGTCAGCTAACTCCGTCGGCAATGGGAGGAGTGCCCAAGACTCTGACTGCAAGATTGCAGTAGTCGTTGTGGTCTCCTGGGAGCTATTTTCTCAACTCTTACGACTTGTAAAGATTTGTTGAGATAGCTTTGCCCGACCCACCTCTCGCACACCATCGCTAGGAGAGGTTAGTCATCGTGAATATTTTGTCAATGCTGGTACGACTTCAGGATACGCTGGGCTGCACTGATTTAGTCAATCAGATGCTGCTTTTGCCCCAAGCGAAGCTGCCCGTGCATTCCACCGCGTCATCTTCAGAAATCAATTTGGTGGTGGGTTATTCTCATTCGCCTCGGAGTCAGACAGCGCTCGATCTAACGCTGTGGATTGCCCACCAAACTCGCTTGGCAACGGGGAAACAAGTGACCGTTCAAGTGGTTTACGTGATTGATGAATGGGTGCAAAGAATGGCGGATATGCGCCCCTATTGCGATTTGAGCCGCTCTGTAGAAGGGCGTAGCACCCAGGGGGGAACTGCGATCGCGCAACTGCCCGACACCGAGGTGCAGACTGTTCCATCGAGCATGGCAAGCGTGTTTGAGCAAGCCGATCGGATTCTTTGGCAGGCGCGGTGTCTGGCGGAGGAGTGGCGCGGTTCACTCAAAACTCATTTGCGGTTTGGCTCTCTAGCTGAAGAATTGAGAACGGTAGTTGAGGCAGAGTCAGCCTCGCTCATGATTTTGGGGTGCGAGTCGAAGAATCACCCCTTGGTTAAGCAGTTGGGTAGAGGGTTTCCCTGCTCGGTGTTGGGGATTCCGTCGATTATCGAAGACAACTAAGGAGCGCTTTTGCACCTGATCTAGTGCTTTTGCACCTGATCTAAAATTGATTGGCTAAGCAGAAATGGGGATGACAGGGCATAGCCTACCCCTTACTCATGGGTTGAGAACTAAGCAGAGTTTAGCAGTCTCAATTTTGCGTTCGGATTGGGGGACGCCTCAATTTCCATCACGTACGCTTTCTTGCTGCCTAAGTCTATGGCATAGAATGGCAGGGCGGTTTCATACAAAAAAAGAATAGTTTGAGCTTACTGATTCTGGCGATAACGCTTTCTCGATTTCGCGATCGAGCAACCAGGAAACCAGGCTTCTAATTTTTCCTTTTGGTGTACGAAACCATCCTGTTCTATGCCATAGAATGGGGAGGCAATTTTTACAAGTCGTAATTTTTTGAGCAACGTGGCTGATATTTTGACTCAGCTTAGCAATGGTCAGTTGCTAATGGTCAATAGTCGTAAGCGAAACGGCTTAATTCTATACAAGCGTTTTCATGCTGAGTTTGCAGGACCTGGAGCCGCTGTCGGCAGCTTTTTTGACTTGGATTGTGAGCGGGTTTTGCCCGTTGGTAATTTATCGCTGGTTTGCCCAAAGTCTCCAGAAGAGCGCCAAAAGGCTTATTTGATTCGTCGCCAGTGGATCAGGCTGACTCAGCAACTGACGGACAATCCGTTACCAACTCAGCGGGCGCAAATGATTTTGAATCAATTTGATAACTATTTTGGGAACGAGATTGTAGCTCAGGTGCCGGATGATGCGTTTGCCCTGCTCGTTGGCGTATTGCCACAAACGATCGCAAAAATCCGTCAAACTTCTGAAACGCCTTATGTAGGTGATATCAGTTGACGTGCGCCTCCGTTGGAGACTTTACGTTAACAGACCACTAGACCACTTTGGCTAGCGCGTGTTTCAGGTGATGAATGGTGCGTTGGTTTTCTTCTGGTGTGCCTACGGTAACCCGCAAGCCGCCGCCTGTATACCGAATGAGTGTGCCTTGCTGTTTCAGCGATCGGTAAATTGTTTCATACTTTAATTCAGCGTTACTGCTATTTTGCAAGCGAAGGTGAATAAAGTTGGCGTCGCTCTTAAACAAGTGAAGGTCTTGATGCTTTGAGAGTTCTTCGATCAGGTGGTGACGTTCTTTGAGGAGCCTATCTACGATGGTCAGAAGGGCAGGGCGATTTGCTAAGGCGACTTGGGCTGCCGCGATCGTAAAGCTGGGCAGGTTGTAGGGCAATCGAACTTTTTCGAGGGTTGTGATCAATTCAGGATTAGCGATCGCATATCCTACCCGATGGGCAGCTAAACGAAATGCCTTTGAGAACGTCCGTAGCACCACCCAGTTTGAATATTGCGGTAACTGATGGGCTAATGTGGTGCGGCTAAATTCAAAATAGGCTTCATCAATAACGACCAAAACGTGTTGAGGAACAGTTTTCAGCCAGCTAATTTCAGCCTCAGTTAGGGCGTTTCCGGTAGGAGAGTTGGGATGCACCACAAAAATCACTCGGATCGGAGGATGTTGGGTTTGGGTTAGGGCAGTTTGGGTGGCGGGAAGATCCATCTCATAGGTATCGAGCGATCGCGTCACCGTAACAACCGGAATGCCCAGCGTTTGCGCCAGAATCCCGTACATTGAAAACGTTGGGGTTGCAACCAAAATCGAGCCTTCCCCATTTAAGCAAGTTGCGATGAGTAGAGAGCGAATTAACTCATCTGATCCGTTGCCGACGGAGATATTTGCGGTGCTAAAACAGGTCTTAGAAGTGTCAGTGACGTAGGCTGCGATCGCGCGTTTGAGGTCAAGATAACCCGCATCAGGGTAGCGATTCGATGCGATCGTCTGTTGCCACATCCACGCCAACTTTTCCTTGAGTTCTTTGGGCAGGTCGTAAGGATTCTCGTTCGCATCTAGGCGATCGATCGGCGCGATCAGCCCATCCGTTGAACTGTCTGTTGAACTGTCTGTTGAACTGTCCGCAGGATGAACGCTGTAGGATGTAACCTGCGCCAAATCTGACCGAATGAACTCAAGCATAGTGGGAAAAAATAGGGGTTGCCTGGAAAAGTAACGCCAATTTTCCCATGGATTCTATGGGCGGAAAGAGGTTCATACCAAATTGATTTTTCACAGGGCTTGTCAGTTCACCAGATACCAGAAGAAATCGCCATGGATCTAAGCTGGGGATCTAAGCCGGATAGATACGTAAGCGGCGATTCGGCTCTTCACCAAAACTGTTAGATTTCAGGCGATAATGTTCGACTAGCTCATGCTGCATCTTGCGAACCATGGCAGAACGCGGCAGCAGTTCAACCGGTTGCCCTTTCGGAATCACAATTTGTTCGACCGCCAATCTTGCCTCTTCCAAAGCTTCCATCTCATCTTCATTGTCACCGCGTACGATTAAATCAAGTTCTGCATCACTCGGTACACCGGGGTCGTCCATATTTAACGCATGACGGAGCGACAGCGCGATTTGGGGCACACTGTTTGATTTGACCGTGTGAATCGGAATCTGCCGAGTTTGGGCAAGATGCCGCAGCTTTGAGTGATTTTTAACATGCGATCGCAGCGCCAATACGGTATCCGCATCCTCAATATTCTTGGTCAGCACGATCGGTAGATTTAGCGTGCGGATCACCTGATCGAGGTTTTGCCGACTGACGCCATAGGGATAAATGTGCAACGGCAACTCTTCCCCGTTTGGTCCGGGAAAGTAGCCCTGCTCGCCCACCCTCTGATACTGAAAATCTGCAACGGCATCAGAATTTTTGCCGAGCGATTCATCAAGCAGTTGCTCAAAGGCTTGCTGTTCGGGAGATAGCGGCGCTCTGTTTTGCACCGCTTTCATCCGACCAGACGATCGCCAACCCCGGCTCTGAGGGGCGGCAAATTGACTCGATTCTTGAGACGGAAATCCACCGTGGACGACATTAGAACGCAACTCGTTGCGAGCAGCGCCTAACCGCGACCCCGTTGCCTGCTCAGACGGTTCGTGGCTCACGACCACATTGCCCGTTGCATCGACAGTCCTCACCTGAGGATTGGGCACCCGTCCGCGGAGCACGCTATCCACCGTTTCAGCGACCTGCTCATGGATCACCCACTTTTCGCGCTCTAGCATTTCTACCGCAATATCAAAGGTGGGAGGGGCTTTACGCTCTAGAACGCTCTTTTGGGTTCCCCGGCGTCTCGCTTCGTCATCCCCCAAGGTGACGGATTGAATTCCGCCAATCAAATCCGACAAAGTGGGATTTTTGATCAAATTAGCCAACTGATTGCCGTGGGCAGTTCCCACCAGTTGCACGCCGCGCTCTGCGATCGTTCGAGCGGCTAGGGCTTCTAGCTCTGTGCCAATTTCATCGATCACAATCACTTCGGGCATGTGGTTTTCCACCGCTTCGATCATGACTTGGTGCTGCAATTCAGGGCGGGCAACCTGCATGCGTCGGGCACGCCCGATCGCCGGATGGGGGACATCTCCATCCCCAGCAATTTCGTTAGACGTATCAATAATTACAACCCGCTTTTCTAACTCATCTGCCAATACACGCGCAATTTCTCTCAGAGCCGTGGTCTTGCCAACCCCAGGGCGACCCAGCATTAGAATTGAGCGACCACTTTCCACCAAATCGCGAATCATGCCGATCGTGCCAAAAATTGCCCGACCGACGCGACATGTTAACCCAATCACCTCTCCCCGTCGGTTTCGCAGGGCGCTGATGCGGTGCAAGGTGCGTTCGATGCCTGCCCGGTTGTCTCCGCCAAAATCCCCGACTTTGGTAATGGTCTCGTTGAGTTCTGCTTGAGTAATGACCGCCTCAGATAAATATTCTGCCTTACCTGGAAACCGGGCTTCCGGGCGCCGCCCCAAATCCATCACCACTTCGACTAACGTATCTCGTTGCGGGTGCTGATTCAAGCGATCGCGCAGGGCGGTGGGCAAAATATCCAATAATTTCGTTAAATCGTCGGTCACTTGCATTCTTTTAGGTGAGGAGATAAGTCCAGTGTGTCGGTCATTCTGAGGCGATTCAGAAGCGGGGACTGAGGAAACGTTGATCTCGCTAGGTTGCACCATGGGTTGTTCAACAAGCTCCAAAAAGAACGGGGAACGGAAGGTCTTGAGGGTAGGTTACGGGATCTTGATCCAGGGCTGGTGTATGCTAAATCACTTGCATCAAGAGATTGAGGGCGAAGGCAGTGCAACCGGTTTGAGTTGGCAGACGAGGGAATCTGCGATCGCAACGGCTTGCCAGAGTAAATCGGGAAGGGCTTCGATGCGGAGAGGAGCAGGCGGGTCGAACGGGGACTGGCTCATAACAGGTAGCGGGGGAGATAAGGATGGCTGTACTTGCAACTCCTCAAGCTGATTTAGGATGGGTAGTAAGAGACTCCGGGCATAGCTGCCATAAGCAACTCCTGAAATGAATTTAGATACATTTGTACTGTTTTCAGTATGCAACAAATTTAAAGTCTTGAGCTTGGGAACAGTAGATCGATTCGTGCCTCCCGCAAGCTGCACATGACCTGGAAGCTGAGCGGCTAACACTTTTTGACCCAGTTTCAAGCAGGCTTTTGTGGCTCCATCACCGATATCACCGCTCATGGGCCGCCCATCGGTTTGCCAAATTAGGGCACAGGGCAACGGCGACATCACCTCGTATAGAGCGTGCAGATACTCGATTAGATCGTCATCATCGGGGCAGCTAATGGCAACGAGTTTTAGTTGGTCAACCCCAGATGGGCGACCTTCTGTGGCAGTGCTGAGCGCATTCCACAAGCGTTTAAAGTCTGCTAGTCGCCCTACCTGAGTGTGAATCTCGATCGCATCAATTCCGGCTTGCAGTAACAGCGGCGAGATCACGTCTGGCGTATAGACGTACGATCGCGCTGAAATCTGCTGCGGTGGGCAAACAGGAATACAGCGTCCACAGCCATAGCAAAGGTCATCAACCACGCCGGAATAATTGCCAAAGACGATCGCCTGAGTCGGACACACCTTCTCGCACGGTCGGGCACAGTCCCTCGGACAGTCTGAAGCGATAAATTCTGCTTTCCGAAAATGCGGATCTTCGCCATCATTCAGGCTCACCATTAGCCAAGGAGGAGTTGCAGCGTGAAATCCTCGGCGGCGTGCTTCGTCAGAAAGGGAATGCGCGATCGCGAGGGCTTCTCGCACCGTCGATACGATCGCAGGGTCAGCAGCGACATCAATACAATCCGCACCGGCGAGGGCATAGGTGAGGGCGAGGGTGCGGATTGCAGGAAGGTGCTGAAAGCTGGCTCCGCAAATGAGTTTGAACCAGTGCCCTTCCTTCAGAGAGTGTAAGGGGTGAAGATGTTCAGTCACCTCTTTATGCTAATGTGCAAATCGCAAATTAAGCTGGTTTTTAAAAAATTGATCCCCAAGACTGAGGAACACCGGATCAATGGAAAACGTGAGTTCTAGCTTGTCCTCTGATTGGGCGACCTTCACGGTAGGCGACTTTCAGGGTGCCCGTTCTACCACTCTTTAGCCTTTTGTCAGCACGAAAACGCTGCCTTCGTTACCCCGTCCGATTCGCAAGTCCTCATCCAAATACGTAATATCGAGCCACCCTTGCTGGTCGCGATTTTCGATGCTGAAATCGATCGCCGCAAATTTTGTTCCCGCTTCGATCTGGCTGATGAAATAGTCGGGCGATCGATAGTCTGCCCAGCGTTGAAGTCCGATGATTGATCGCTCAAACTTAACCTCAACCCGCCGTTCAGAAACGGGCTTAAACCGTGCCGCAACGCTAACAATTCCTTCTAGAAACGGAACGCCGACCAGTTCGGCAATGTTGTAAATCTTGGCATTGGCGCTGCGAATGGACTGATACACCTGCCCAAGTTGCAGGAGGGGAACGCGATCGATGCCCAAAAGTCCTTGACTGCTGGTGTAGATCAATCGCCAATCGCCTTCTAGCAAGGTCAACGCTTCGACCGGGCGCGGCGTCGGATTGCGATCTTCGAGTTGGGCGATCGCGGCTAAAATTTGCTGATGTTGGGCATCGGTGCTGAGCAACCCTCGATTTTTGCCCGCGATCGCTTCTAGTAATGTCGCTTTCCCGATCATTAGTTGCCCTCCTCGTAAACAGAATTAATAGTAATCGGTGAATTCTAGAGGAGGCGTGCAATTGACACCTTTTTTAACGGCGCGCGATCGCGAGTTTCGGAAACCCTATATTGGAGACCCTGTATTTAGATTGCAAAAATTTTTGGCGATCTTCTTGACAACAATCGAAAATTCCTAAACCAAATTCTTAACTCAGTGGTACACTCTGGGTGTTTCATTCGGTCTAGAATCTAAAGTATCTGTTTGTAAAGATTCAACGCGCAAAAGTCTCCTATGGTTCATAATCCCTCCTTACGTCAAGAGCCTCGCAACGTGCGGGCGGCTGTGATTCCGATTCAGCGAGAAGCTTCTATTCTCGACTGGCTCGAAAGCTCAGGTCGCCTTTTGGCGCGCGATACCACAGATATTGATTACCGCGAAGAAGAAGAGGAAATCAATGCGCTGATGGCGGGTGACGATAACTCGTTTAACGATGATGACGATGACACAGATTTAGACTTGGAAGACTAAAACGAGTGCGGGGTTAGAACGCTTGCCCCCCACTCAAGATAAAGTTTTTGGGGTTTTTCCGAAGATCGCTTCTCAACAGTTGTGGTGTTAATGTGCGGAGTGAAGTAAACGCTTGTGGATGCGAAGCTATTTAATAATCGATCGTTTAGCCTGTCAGGAACGCTCTTATTTCTGATTTTGAGCGTTGGCATGGCGATCGCAGCCCTGATTTTAGACGGGGTGGGCGATCGCACCTGGAGTAACGCTGCCTCGTTGACTATGCCCCTTTTAATTAGTGGGCTGGCGAGTGCAGGCATAGGATTTTGGGCAGTTCCCTTTCTCAAAGCGCTTAAGGCAGGGCAGATCATTCGAGAAGATGGTCCGCGGTCTCACCTGAAAAAAGCGGGTACCCCCACAATGGGCGGAGCTTTCTTTATTCCCGTAGCCGTTTTGGTGGCGCTGATCTTAACCGGATTTTCGGGCGATGTTGTAGCGGTTTCCTTGCTGACCCTGGGCTACGCCGCGATCGGGTTTGTCGATGATTGGCAAATTATTCGGCAAAAGTCAAACAAAGGCATTTCGCCCCGGATGAAGCTGGGATTGCAGATTGGGTTTGCGATCGCGTTTTGTCTATGGCTGATGATAGCCCATCCGTTGCTGACCACCCTGGCGCTGCCCCTAGGAATTATGCTGCCCTTGGGAAGCCTGTTTGGGCTGTTGGCATGCTTTGTTTTGGTGGCAGAGAGCAATGCAACGAACCTCACCGATGGCATGGACGGATTGGCAGGCGGAACTGTTGCGATCGCATTTTTGGGTTTAGGCGCGATCGTCGCACCCAACAGTCTTGATTTGATGACGTTTTGCACCTGCATGAGCGGCGCTTGTTTGGGCTTCCTAGTCCACAACCGTAACCCGGCTCGCGTCTTCATGGGAGACACCGGATCGCTAGCCCTCGGCGGCGGCTTGGCAGCAGTAGGATTGCTCAGTAACTCTCTATTCGCGCTGTTGATTTTGAGCGGTCTTTTCTTTTGGGAGACCATCTCGGTGATCATTCAGGTGAGCTATTTCAAAGCCACAAAAGATCACAACGGCGTCGGAAAACGCTTTTTTAGAATGTCGCCATTTCACAACCATTTAGAGCTTTCTGGCTGGACGGAAACTCAGGTGGTCGGCTGGTTTTACGCGATCGCAGGAATTTTAGCCGCCCTCAGTCTCGCCATTCGTTAACCTGTCTAAACTTCGCATCCAAGCATTGAGATCGAGTCACACAAATCTGTTATGATAGTGACTCGTTAGACCTGGAGAGATGGCTGAGTGGTCGAAAGCGGCAGATTGCTAATCTGTTGATGGATTTAGGTTCATCCGAGGGTTCGAATCCCTCTCTCTCCGTTGAGTGCCTGAAATAAATGATTTTTAAATAGAGAACTGAACCTTGCAGTTGGGCTGAGCCTCGACTCCAAGGTTTTTCCCATGAGGAGAGAAATTGAGCAGCAGGCAGCCGATTGCAAGCTCCACAAGACTAGTGGTCTGTCAAAATTGAAATGATGAACTGGGAATCGATGAGTGGATGAGTGGATGAGTGGATGGGTCATCTCCCTCTACCCTCTCACCCCTCCACCCTCTCACCCCTCCACCCTCTCACCCCTCCATCCATTAACTCAAAGTTGACAATCTACTAGCTTAAGTAGGTCGAAGGCTCGGAAGTTTAACAGAGACCGCCCCAGAGTTCATGCGTTAATTCATTCTAAATTTGGCTCTTGAGGGTTGCCTTTTGGTCAAAGCAATCAAAAATTACAAACGATAAACGGCGAATTCTCCTGCTCTTGGTTTAAGATGAGGCTCATTTACAACGAATTTACGGAGTCGAATTCTACATGAGCAACTTGACATCAGCCCATCGGGTTAAATTAAGCCGCGCGATCGCCCTTGCTGGAGTCACCCTTGCCGCCGGATTATTCACGGCTGCCTGTCAAGAAGCAGCCCCTCCTCCTACCTCTCAAGGAGGCGCGCCCACTGGCTCTAACACCGCCGCAACAACCACACAAGGATTAAAGCTCGGCTCTTTGCTGCCCTCCACAGGAGACTTAGCCGCGATCGGGCAACAAATGATCGTAACGGTGCCAATGCTAGTCGAGACGGTCAACAAATGCGGGGGCGTCAATGGACAACCGGTCAGCCTCGTTGCGGTGGATGATCAAACCGATCCGGCGGCAGGGGCAGAAGGGATGACTCGCCTCGCGCAAGTAGAGCGAGTTGCAGGGGTGGTCGGGTCGTTTGCTAGCAGCGTTTCTACGGCAGCCCTACCGATCGCAGTCCGCAACAAGGTTGTTCTAATCTCTCCGGGCAGCACCAGTCCTGTGTTTACTCAACAAGCCAAAGAAGGCAAATATGATGGCTATTGGGCAAGAACGGCTCCCCCTGACACCTATCAAGCCCAAGCCCTGGCAAAGTTGGCAAGCGATCGCGGCTTTAAAACCACCAGCACAGTGGTGATCAACAATGACTACGGGGTGGGCTTTGAGCAGGAATTTGTCAAGTCTTTTGGAAAGCTGGGGGGCGCGATCGCGAATCAATCTAGACCCACTCGCTACGATCCTAAAGCCCAAAGTTTGACTGCTGAAGCTGCGGCTGTTTTTTCCGGCAAGCCTGATGCTGTCGCCGCTGTAATGTATTCTGACTCAGGAAGTTTGCTGATCAAATCTGCGTTTGAGCAAGGCTTGAGCAAAGACGTTCAACTGCTATTTACCGATGGCGTCTACTCGCAGGAGTTTGTCGATAAAGTTGGCAGAACCTCAGACGGCAAATCAATCGTGGCTGGTGCGATCGGCACGGTTCCCGGAGCCAGCGGAAAAGGACTGGATGAATTTTCTAAACTTTGGCAGGAGACGCAAAAGCGCCCTCTTCCCGCCTATGCCCCTCACTCTTGGGATGCAACGGCTATTTTAGTGCTTGCCGCTCAAGCTGCGAAAACCAACACCGGAGAAGGAATTAAGAGCAAACTTCGGGATGTGACCAATGCTCCTGGTGAAGAGGTAACCGACGTGTGCAAAGGGTTAGAGTTGCTAAAGCAGGGCAAAGAGATCAACTACCAGGGGGCAAGCGGTGACGTAGATATCGATGCTAACGGAGACGCGATCGGGAGCTACGATGTGTGGACAGTGAAAGATGACGGTTCGTTAGCCACCATTGGGAAAGTAAACCCTGCCCAGTAACCCTTGCCCTCCCAATAGCAGCAGGTTTACCCTCTAAGCGCTTCGATCCAAGTGGTGACTTGAGTATAGAGGCGCTTTGGAGACCGCTCAGGCAAGCGATCGAGCGCGCGGCAGTAGTCTGCGATCGCATAGTTCCAATCGCCGATGATGTGATGGGTTCTGCCCCGTGCCGCGTAGATATGAGCATCCAACAGGCAAGAATCCTTGGGGCTGCGAGTTAGCAGTTCGCTGATGTGCAGTGCTTGCTCAAAGTTCTCGATCGCTTGGGGATACATTTCCAAATCCCGAAATGTAATGCCCTGGTTGAGCCATGCCCGAACATTGGTCGGATCAAGGTCGATCGCCATCTCATAGTCAGCGATCGCTTCGGCTAAAAGCCCCTGAGTTGCGTAATGATTCGCTCGATTGTTGTAAGCACTTGCCAATTTTGGATTTAGCGCGATCGCCCGGTTATAGTCTTCTAGCGCCGCTTCTCGCTGACCCCACTGAAACTGCACCAAGCCACGATTGTTATAATCTGTCGCATTTTCAGGATTACGATCGATTAAAACACTTAACCCTTCTACCGCCAGCAGATAATTTCCTTGCTTGGCTTCTTCGAGCGATCGCTGGCGCAACAGCCGATCTTGCTCATACGCATCAAGCCACACACCTTGAGACGATGGATTGGTTCGTCGGTTAGGATGACGCTGAGGGCGACGCTTTGCACTCCGCCCTGCCCCAAGAGACCGGCGACGGGGCGGATGCGATTTTGTGATGTCAACCGTTTCAGGGGTGAAGCGGTTTGTTTTGTTGGCGCGATTTAGAGAACTATAAACGTTCATGCCATCCTCACTCAGCGTGTGACCTTTACCTTACAGACTTGCGAGCCAAAGTTTTTCTGCCCAAGCGCTACATCATGAATACGTCTTCAGTTAGATTTTGGATGCTGGGGCTAAACTGCTTGGGTCAGAGCGATGTTTGATTTAACTCAACATTCTAAAGACCAATTCTGATAGCGACCTGAGACCTGTCTGAGAATTCTACGAGCTAGGGTTGACTACAGGATGGTGTGATTCCATTTCTGAAACGCACTCATGGGGGTAGATAAAGATTTGGTCAAGGTGTCTCAGTACATCTGACGTCACGCCAGCAAATTTGGGTCAGTTCTGTAAAACAACTTTGTCACTTCTTCATATAACTTTGCCTTATCTTAACGTTCCCTCCAAAGCTAGGTTCTCAACAGGGGTTGGGGCTGAGCATTTTTAGAATTTAAAGCTGCATCAGACGTTGCAACCACCGAAGCGCTAGCTAGATCAACTTTAGAAATCACAAGAAATCACGTTAAATTACGATTCAAAGGGGCATCCGTAGAACTTGGTAAAATGCAGTAACCATGAGGCAATTTGCAGCCTTTAGCCCTACCGAAGCAGACCAGATTTTAGCCTGGTTGATGACAACTACCTATGACAGCAGCCACCTCGTATCCCAATATTTCTGACCTGTCCGCAGAAGATTACCTTGTGCTGGGCTTAGCCACCTGCTTTCTAAAAGACGAGGGCGAAATTCATGAAGTTAAGGTCATAGAGCCGATTCCGTCTGCGGCACTAGAAGCAATTTTGAAGGGCATTCCCACATCGTATTCTTTAGCGATCGCAACCACGATCGGAGCAGTCTTGCCCAGCGACACACCTCAACTTCTGTCTGAGTTTCCGGAAGACGCACAGTTTTGTGATGACTTTGCCTACCGTGCAACCTCTGCTGCCCGCACTTATAAAGCAAAAACTGCTGCCCAAGCCCATATTCCAGCAGGCGCAACCCGGACTGATTTTAATTTCTCAACAGAGCGTAGACGGGTGCTTAACTCCCAGCGGATCGTGAAAACTGAGGATAACGTCAAACAACACGAGTATACGCATAAAACGCTATAGGTAGGTTTTGGCAGATATAAGTAAGCCAAGTGGCACTCTAAGCGTGGAACTCAGACGTGCTTGAGTTGTACAAGAATTGAGAGTCAGATGCTGAAACTTGACGGTGGTGCGCGGAGGCGGGCATCTATTGTTCGATGGGTGTTCAAGGGCATTTAGAAGAGTTGGCATTTTAGGTCACGCCGTGCATTCATTTAACGTCAAATAAAAAAGGGCAACATCAAGTGCCCCTTTTTGCGTTTTATATTCGATTTGATATGGAAATTATCTAAAACCGACTGCGGCTTGCCAAACAAACGCCAGCAACAGGAAGAAAACCGGAATAATGGGCAGAACATCTACCAACGGATCGAAAATTGCGTAAGCTTCGGGCAGTTTGGCTAAAAGCAGGGCTGCTTCCATGACTCGTTTACCTCTTCAACACAGATTCATAATTGCCATGAATTTTAACATGATCGGTAGGTCGAAGGTAATTGTGTTTTTTTGAAAAAGGGTTGAGATGGGAATCACGGCTTTGCCCAGGGATCATACCCCCAGGTTTAGAACGAAGTAGAAGGCGCGATCGGGGCTAGCCAGGGGGCAAAGTCTTGGTGAAATGTGCCGTTGAAAATAGCGGTGCGGATGCGCTGAGTAAAGGCAACAAGTTCCGTAATGTTGTGAATCGAGAGGAGCGTATAGCCAAGAAGCTCTTGCGATCGCAGGAGATGACTCACATATGCCCGACTAAAAGTTTGACAGGTATAGCACGAACAGGTCTCATCAATGGGCGTGAAATCTTCACGAAACTTTGCATTTTTAAGATTCCAGCGTTCTCCTCGCACGAGGGCAGCACCGTGCCGCGCTAACCGGGTAGGAATCACGCAATCAAACAGATCGATCCCGGCGGCGATCGCCCGTGCCATCTCTCGATAGGTTCCGACTCCCATCAAGTAACGTGGTTTATGGTGCGGCATGAGCGGCGCAGTGGCTTGAACGACCCGATCAATCACGTCGGGCGCTTCCCCAACACTTACCCCACCGATGGCGTATCCTGGCAAATCTAGCTCGCTCAGCATCCGCACCGCTTGCGATCGTAGATCTAAAAATTCGCCCCCTTGGACAATACCAAATAGAGCTTGATCCGATCGCGTGTGAGCAGCCATGCAGCGTTTCAACCAGTCATACGTACGCTGGGTCGCCTTTTCAGTCGCTTCGCGCCCTACTCCCGGCGGCGGACACTCATCAAACGCCATGATCACATCCGCTCCTAGGGCATTCTGAATTTGAATGGAGCGCTCTGGGGTGAGATGAATCAGTTGCCCATCGCGAGGCGAACGGAAGGTCACACCTTCATCGGACAGCGATCGCATCTCACTTAGGCTAAACACCTGAAAACCGCCTGAATCAGTCAACATTGGTTGCGACCAGCCCATAAAGCGATGCACCCCGCCTGCGCGCTTCACAACGTCTTCTCCTGGCTGTAGATGCAGGTGGTAGGTATTGGCTAACACCATTTGCGCTCCGGTGTCTTTTAGCTGAGCAGGGGTCACAGTTTTGACGTTTGCCAGTGTTCCGACCGGCATAAAGCGAGGAGTTTCAACGAAACCATGAGGCGTATGAAAAATGCCTGCCCGTGCGTGCGTATGGGGACAAGCCGCTTGGCAGTGATAAGAAAACTGGCTCAAAGTAGAGGAATGTGCGATCGCATAAAGACGATCCATTGTCGCAGATTCCTGGAAACTCTGTGACATCTTTCTAAGAAGTTCGATTTACGGGGTGATGCAATTCTACGCAAAGAGTAAAATATTTCTACGGACTAACTACAACCCATCGCCTTGTTACCTTCTTGACAGGTTCAAAGGCAAATCTAAGCCTTAAGGATGAGGTTTTTTCTATCTATAGATAGGTCGGTTTAAGCATGTGTGTTTGTTAGATTGAACACATCAAATTTGTACTCTATACGAAACTTTTGGAGAACGTTATGAATATTCTTGCTTGGGCTATTTTAGGACTTTTGGCAGGCGCGATCGCGAAAGCCATTTACCCTGGATATCAGAGCGGCGGCATTTTGGGCACAATGCTACTGGGTGTCATTGGTGCATTTGTCGGCGGTTCGCTGGTTACGTTCTTTGAAACAGGCACCCTTGCCCTGACGGCAACGGCATTTAGCCTAACGGGTCTCTTTGTCGCTGTAATCGGTGCGATCGTAGCGCTATTTATTTACTACGCTTTGTCCCGTCGTACTATCTAACTAATTTTTTCTCTAGTTGGCGTTTTCCCTGTAAGAAATCCCTAAAAGCCTCTGCTTTGTGCAGAGGCTTTCTTATCTAGTATTTTTCACTCAACTAATGGGAAAAATGCTCCACCCAAGAAGATGCGAAATCTAAATTTCGTAGAGCCTGTGGATCAAGCCATGTCAAACAAAATCTAGCGTTGTCAGCATCTTTTGAGCGGAAAATTTAGGAGCAAATGCCCAGATCCTTAACTTCAGCAACGCCTACCGAATCTATCTTGAAATAAAGTGCGCCCATACGTCGCCATCTTTGCCACACACTCGCTGACAATAGCTGTAGGGGTAAAGAAGCTTTCGCCCTTCTGTGTAGGTATAGCCTGTGAGTGCGTCTCCCCAGGGGTCATTCACGATAAAGCCATCTGGTGTAAAGCCCACTACTGTAATGATGTGCCCCCCGTGAGTAAACAATCCACACAAAACAACGGGCTTTCCGTTCATCAGTTCTTCCTTGACATCCCGCCACGTTCGCCGTGTGTCAAAGCTAGATTTAAATCCATAGGCTTGAATTAACGCCGTCAGCGTGTTGTGATTTGTCTGAGAGCCAAGCCCTTCTTTGTTAATACACCATTGCAACAGTTCATCTTCTAGCTGCCCATACTGAGAGCGCACTCCGTAGTAGTAGAAAATCATGGCGATCGACGTAACGTTGCAGGTTGACCAGTAGTATCGCGGGTTATCACGCTGAGAGAAATAAGGAACATTCATCTCAACACTGGGCAAGATCGGATTGAAGGCTTTTGTGCCCCGCTTCATCTGAGCAAACTTGGGGAACACATAACCCGTATTGCCAAATCCTGGAATTTCTTCGGTCAACGACACTTTAAAGTGTCCGCCCTGCACCATGTAGCTCGAAACTCCATAAAACGTGTGTTGAGCAAAATTTGTTTGCTCTTCGGGCTGTAGCTGAGCCGAATCAACCGGGCGTTTTTTAAGAATAGTATTGGTTAGTGCGGTGACAGAGAGCGCACCAGAATCGTAGGGAATTTCCTTGCCATTTCGCTTGATTTGGGCGTATTGCCAGTAGATATAGCCCCGATTTCCAAAGCCTGCAATTGGCTCTGCCAGCGTTACTCGGAAGTGACCTCCGGTGCAAGCGTATCCAACAATTTGCAGCGTTTGACCTTGAAGCAGGCTTGATTTTTGCTGGCTAGATAGCGTAGAAGAATCGCCCAACTGCGCTTTAATCACCGTGGTAGAGGTAATAAGCAACTGGGCGGCAAGGGCAATGTCAGGCACATCGTCGAGGCTAAACCGAAGAATTTGATCGCCTTTGCTTAGCTGAACGCAGGGTTCGTAAAAAAAGCCAAAATTCCCGATCGCTGGAATGTCTTGCCCAAGTTCTACCTTGAGATGTCCGTCAACAAATCCGTAGCGATTGACCGGCAAGGTTTGTCCGGCTTTGACAAACACCTTTTGCTGATCCTTCAAAGTGGATGAATCTACGGGCGATGTTTTGAAATAAGTATCCTGCGTGACTTTCAGCGTTAAGGCTTGCCCCACCGTCAGCGGATCGGCACTCACGGTGAGATAGAAAACTTTGTTCTCAACGAGTTTCCCAACCTTGTCAAACCCTTTGAGGCGAAGCCAGCGCGATCCGGCTTGAGAAAAGCCCTTTGGCAGTGAGACGTGCCAAGTTCCGTTGCTGGTTGTAACGCCGAGGGCAAATTTATCTTCGGCTGCGATCGCAATCTTGGCAATCCGATTTGCGTCATAGTTGCCGTTAAGGGTGACAGGCGTATCGATCAAGACTTCTGTCGGACCGGAATAAGTCGGCGGCGTTGTAGGAGTGCCTAGTGGCGAAAGCAGAGTGTCGCTTCCATCCGCGATCGATGCTGCTAAGCCTTGAGAGAGTTCGCTGCGCGACGTTTGTTGGATCGCAGTATCAGTCATAGATGATATCCCTGAAATAAAAATGGTGTAAGCAATGCTAAACAGGGAACCTGCGCGGTGGTAAACCACAGAATCTCAGTTTAGAATGCCCATTTTTGCTCAGGAAGCTTTAGGGTGCAGTGATGAGGCGCGATCGCGCATTTCCAATTCTAAAACTGTGTCGGACTGACGCTAAAAAATGCCCAACCCTAAAATATAGAGTTGGGACACTTAGTTAAGCCTTAGTTAAGGCTTGAGCAAAACTCAGGGTTTATGCCCCGATTTCCGCCAAAATGTCGGTCGCATGAGTATCGGTTTTCACGGTGCCGTATACCTGAGCGATCTTACCGTTGTCAATGACATAGGTAACCCGCTTTGAGTAGCCACCACCATCGACATCGTAGGCTTTTGTGATTGCCCCGTCGGTGTCTGCCAACAGCGGAAACGGCAAACTGAACTTCTCGGTAAACTTTTGGTGAGAAGCTTCATCGTCCATGCTGACTCCAAGCACCGTAATGCCTTTGCTCAAATATTGCTCATAGTTATCACGGAAACTACAGGCTTCTTTGGTGCATCCGGGGGTGTCGTCTTTGGGGTAAAAATACAAAACGACCTTCCTACCGACGTAGTTTGCAAGTTTGATGGTCGTCCCGGTTGTGTCTTTTACAGTAAAGTCTGGGGCTGTATCGCCAACTGACAAAGGCATGATGAACGCTCCTTGACCTTCAAATTCCTTGATAATTGTAATACCTTAAGGACAGGGGATCAGGGGCTGCATAGAGAAATAGAATTTTTCTGCGTAGCCAACCCAAAAAATTAACGCCGTTGTATTTTGAGAAAGAGATTGTCGGGATATCGATCGCATATGAAAAAGCTCCTTCCATGGTTTTACCAGCGCTGGCTTTTGCCGCTTCCGCTCATCGTCTTGTCTTGTTTTTGGATGGCTCCTGCGATCGCAACTAGTTTATATGACGTGCCGATCGTTTCTAACGATACGCATGTTGTGGATTTGGCTGATATTGTCAGCCGCATCAATGAAGGCAAACTCAATACCACGCTCAATGAGTTGGCAGACAAAACAGGGCAAAAGGTTCATTATGTTACCATCCGCCGTCTCGATTATGACGAGACCATCGATTCGTTTACCGAAAAATTATTTCAGCAGTGGTTTCCGACCCCAGAGGTAGCCGCAACCCAAACCTTGATTGTGGTCGATAGCTTGACCAACAATTCGTCGATTTACACCGGCAGCAAAGTTAAGGAACTGATGCCTGATGCGATCGCGCAAAGTGTCTCTCAAGAAACCATTCAAGAGCCGTTGCGCCAAGGCAATCGCTATAACCAAGCTTTTTTAGATGCCAGCGATCGCTTAGTTGCCGTGCTCTCTGGCGAAGCTGATCCAGGTCCGCCCGAAGTCAAAGACACGGTTCAGGTTGAAGGAACCTTTGCAACCCCAGAAGAAACCCAGAAAAGTAATGCAATCCCCTGGGTGATTGGGTTGCTGCTAGCTGCAACCATAGTTCCAATGGCAACCTACTACTGGTACGTTCGCTGATGGGTTAAAGGGCGTAGGAATGCGCCCTCTAGTCTTGAATGTATTCCTCTCCAGCAAGCAGGGCATCCTCTGCCCTGACAAATTCTCGTCCCAAGTACGCCGCATGATCAAGACGGCTGACCAAACAGGTTGTGGACTTTTCAAAAATCTCGATGCAGAGTTCCTTTGCCGTTCTGCCCTTAAACAGCGTGCTGGCTTGACGCTTTAAGCTGCCATTGCAAGGAATCGGCTCGCCCGTTTCTGGGTCGCAGGCAAGCCCCTTATCGTTAATCGTATTAGTGTAATGTTCAGCGTAAATTAAACGGGCATCGCGATCGAGGTAAATAATAAAGTATCCGTTTGGGTCAAGTTCGATAAAACGCTGAGAGAGCTTGTCGTCTAGTGCAGTTGTGTCAAGAACAGACTGAGCCATAGTTCAAAATTTTAGTCAACGCTTTAGAGGATGTTTCAATTCACATTCTAAGAGGGTTTTCTCCTGATTTTAGAAAAACGTTTTTACTATCTTTAGCTCTAAATCTGAAGCTCAATCGTCTCTTGCTTAAACGGTAAATCTTGATTAATTGCATCAATTTCTTGCTGCTCTAGCTCGTTGATTTGCTCGATATGACTCCGCAAAATTTGCGATAAGCGACCGTTATAAAACCGATGAAGTGAATAATTGGGCATGGCTGGGAATCCGCGCCGCTTTTTGTGGCGTCCGCCTGCTCCCGGATCAAACAGTTGAATCCCGTTTTGAATTGCCCATTCGATCGGCGTGTAATAGCAGGCGTCAAAGTGCAAATTATCCATTTCTTGGGTGCATCCCCAATAGCGACCATACAAGCGATCGCCCTTGGTTAGGCAAAATGACATGCCAATGGGCATGCGATCGTTGTCTTCTACATATGCAGCAAAAAAAACAACTCGGTGAGCGTAATTGGGGTAAAGTTGCTCAAAAAATTTCTTTGTTAAGTACTTACTTCCCCACCATCCAAATTTGTCGCAGGTATCAGCATAGAAATCGTACATTGACGGAAACAACGACTTAGGAATGTCTTCGCCTGTCAAAATTTTGAAATTGAGTCCAGCATTGGTGACGGCTTTTCGTTCTCGTTTGATATTGCGTCGCTGATTGGAATTAAATGCACCTAAATAGTCATCAAACGTCTGGTAATCCTGATTTTTCCAAATAAAACTATGGTGTAGCCAACTGCTAAACCCGTGGCGTTCCATGGTCTGCCGCCATTGGGGATCGACATAGAGAAAATTGCAGCCCGAAATGCGATTGTGAAGGCAAAACTGCTCGATCGCATCGACCATTACTGCGGTCAGGTCGTCTTCATCTTCGCCCGGAGCGATGAAAAAACGGTAGCCTTCAGCCGGCGTAAACGGCGACATGCCCAAGAGCTTTGGGTAGTATTCAATGCCTAACCGACTGGCAACATCTGCCCACTGATGATCAAAAACAAATTCTCCGTAGCTGTGCCCCTTGAGATAAAGCGGGGCAAACGCAACGAGGGTGCGATCGCATTCACCCATCTCCGAAGCGTCGCGCCAGACAGTCAGATGGCTTGGTAACCAGCCCGATTTTGCCGTGGTGCTGCCCGATGTCTCCATCGTGTGGAGCCAATCCCACTCGAAGAAAGGCGTCTTCAACGGGAGTGCAAAAGCATCCCAGGCTGCTTGAGGGACTTCAGAAATTTTGTTAATCCAGGCAACCGAATAGCGAGGCTTAAGCTGTTCCACCATACCTAGACTGCAACACTTCATATAGCTTAATCGAAATTTTTGAGGGTGGTTGGGTTCGTACGGGTAGACACCACCGCCGGGTGTCTTAAAGATTTGAGGGGAATGTTAAACCTTACTGTTGATGGCAGGAGAATTTCTTATATGGTTAGTAAGAGTGTGTTGGCTAAAGTTAAATTTTGAATGATGGCATGAGTCTGGTTTCTTGTTAAACCGATCGATACTCAGTAAGACGACTTTCTCTATCAGGCGTAAATTCAGCGATCGCATTGCTGCCTGTTCGATTGCGCCTTTATTAACCTCACCTTTTTCTTGCTCGCAATTCTCAACATACTGCTGTTATCTGCATCTGCCACTCGTCGGTTTAAGTCTTCTAAATATTGAGCATAGTGGTTATGACGAAGCCCCGTCAGTCCTCCTTCCGTCGTGTTTTACTGAGGCGTTTGCTGCTCCTCAGCATCCCGGTGTTGTTGACCGGAGAAGTGGTGGCCTACAAGAAGGCGCGATCGGGGTTTTTAGAAACCGCTAGGCACAATCTAACCGCCAGTGCAGTGCGAAAAGCCGATAGCCTCCAAGGAACGATCGGGGCATTGCGCTCGAACTTAGCCACAGCGACTGGCTCTGCTGCTCTGCTCTCTGGCTCCCAAGCTCAGGTTTACGAATTTCTAGACCAATTTCAGCAGGCGTCGCCGGTCGCGCTGAAGTGCGTTCAGTTGACCGACTTGCAGACTCAGGAAATTAGGGCGAGCACCTGCGGCAAAACTCCGATTGTTCAGCTATCTGTCAACGATTGGTCGGTGATGGGTGGGCGCGAGTTTGCCAAACCCAACGCTGTACATATCTCTTTGTCTCGATCGCCGCAGACCCAACTGCCATTAGATAGCCAGCTTAATTTGGTGTTTAGCGCTCCGGTTCAGGTTGGCTCGAATATCCGCTATGCCCTCAGCGCCAGAACCGCTCTCTATCCGCAGCCAGAACCCGAATCAAACAGCATTACGGGCTATACGGTGGTGATTGATCAAGCAGGCGAAATTCTAGCCCACCCGATCGCTGAGCGCGTTGGGCGAAATATTAACCAGGAAGCTGATGCAGCGCGGTTGAAAAATTTGGTGGATAATGCGATCGCAGGGAGACAAGATGCATTTCCTCTCTTTGCGTTTGAAGAACGAGGGGCAGAATGGCTCGCCGGATACAGCACAATTCCGATTACTCTAAGCGATACTGAAACCCAGACGTGGGTGGTGTTGGCAACCACATCTCTCGATACGGCACTTTATAGCTTAGGTGAAATTAAGCAAGTCCTGATTATTTTGACGTTGGGGCTGCTCACCGCAATTTTGCTATCGACGCTCTACCTGACGCGGGATTTGGCACGCCCGATCGAGCAGTTGAGCGACTATGCCCTGCGGATTCGCCAACGCTATGCCAGCGATCGCGCGCCCAAAGATTTCAAAGTTCGAGAACTTAATCTGCTGGCAGAAGCCCTCGACAACATGGTTGAGCGGCTAGAAGATCGCGCCAAAGAACTCGAAACGGCTTGGCAAGAGGCACAAGAAGCCAATCAGATGAAGAGCGAATTTTTGGCAACTACCTCCCACGAATTGCGGACGCCGCTCAATGCCATCATTGGCTGTGTTCGGCTGGTGCGCGATGGCTGCTGCGACGATCGCGACGAAGAGCTTGAGTTTCTTCAGCAAGCCGATGATGCGGCAATTCACCTCCTCCAAATCATCAACGATTTACTCGATATCGCTAAAGTCGAAGCCGGAAAAGTAGAACTCAATCTTCAGTCGGTTCCGATCCAAGATCTCTGTCATCAGTGCCTGAAAATGGTTCAACCCAGAGCAGAGATGAAACGCCTAACGTTGACGCTAGATCTAGACCCCCTGATTGAACGGGTCTTGATAGACGAGCGGCGCGTCAGCCAAATGGTGATTAACCTGCTCTCTAATGCGGTAAAGTTTACGCCGGAAGGAGGGCATGTCAAGCTCAGTGCGTGGCTGGGATATGGGCATCAACTGCAACTCGATCCTCGCCCCGATCGCAGCCCCATCAATCCCGAAACAGCTTATCTGTGTTTAGAAATTTCAGACTCAGGCATCGGCATTCCTCAAGAGCGCTGGCATCTGCTGTTCCGCCCCTTCCAGCAAATTGATTCTTCTCTGACGCGCAAGCACGAAGGAACCGGGCTTGGACTTGCCCTAACCAAACGCCTGGCAGAGCTACATGGAGGAACGCTATCGTTTAGTTCTGCCGCTAATAAGGGCAGCATTTTTCGGATTTGGCTGCCCTTAATTGAGATGAGCAAACCTGAGTCTTCTGATATCGAGGGCACTCAACCCGAAGCTAAACATCCCGTAAGTGTGCCAAATAGCTAACAAACGATCGCAACTCGCCTAAGGTCTGGCAATCCCAATTGCCTGTCCTCCTTGCTGCATGGAGGTAGATAGCGCCCCCAAAATTTCAACGAGTTCAGCCCCTAGCCACCCTGGAGACCGCTCAGACGGTTGATTGTGCTGTACGCAGGTCAAAAAATGGTGGCAAACCTGGTGTAAAGGTTCTTCGGGCGATGGAGTAACGATTTCACAACGCTGATTGATTGGGTTAAACCGCTCTCCTTGCCGCTCAAGTTGCCCCCACTGAACGGTGAGCGGCTCAGATGCCAGTTCATCAAACACGAGGCTGCCGTGCTCACCTACAACGCACAGGCGGCGCTGCTTATCTGGATTGAGCCAACTCAGATGCAACGTGGCTTCAAACCCGCTGGGGTAACTTAGCGTTGCCCAAATCGTATCTGCCAAACCGTTGGAAAATAGGCTGGGCGCGTTTGGGCAAGAGGGGAACGATCGTGCTTTGGGTTGCAGCCAAACCTGCCCCCTTGCCTGCACTTCCCGCGGCGTTTCACCGAGCCAATAGTTGAGAATGGCAATGTCATGAATGGCTAAGTCCCACAGGGCATCGACATCTTGGCGAACAGGGCCGAGGTGGGTGCGAGCAGTGTAGCCGTAGCGCAAGCCTCCCAGAACCCCCACCAAGGCTTTCGCTCGTAAAACAGCGGGATGAAACAAGTAGGTGTGATCGATAACGAGTTGGCGATCGCGTTCAGCCGCAAGATGGCAAAGCTGAATCGATTCGGCGCGGCTGAGCGTGAGGGGTTTTTCTGCGAGAACGTGCAGTCCTTGCTTGAGCGCGGCTGTGATTAAAGCGTAATGGGTTGCGGCAGGAGTCGCGATCGCAACGGCTTCTAAGCCACTAAGTTCCAGGGCGTCTTGCCACTGCGTCGTGATAAATACCCGGTCATCGAGCTTAAATCGTTGCGTTGCGATCGCAAGATTCTCGCCATTTGGGTCTACAACCCCAATCACCTTGGCTTGGGGATGCGCTAGAAACTGTCTCAGCAAATGAGTGCCCCAGCGCCCCACTCCAAACACTGCAATCTTGATGGGTTTTTTCACTGGGCGTTCCTTCCTTTACGACTGACCCGTAAGCACTAAAAAGGCAGCTTGGGCAGCGACTTGTTCGGCAGCTTTGCGCGATCGCCCTGTGCCCTGACCCAAACACCGTCCTTGAATCCACACTTCTGAGGTAAAACGATGAGGATCATTGTGAGTATGCCCAGTTTCTGTTGTGCGGTAGTCAGGCAGCGTTTTTTGGTGGGCTTGCGTCCAATTTTGCAGCGCGGCTTTGTAGTTTTGTCGAGCAGGGTCAGCCAAAATTTCTTTAGCTAACGTTTGAAAGTGCCCATCGAGCCATGGGCGAATCAGCGAGAGATTATGAGTGCTAAAGTAGAGCGCGGCTAACACAGCTTCTAACGAATCTGCCAGCCGCGATTCGCGCCCAGCGCTGTCAAATTTGGCACTGGAGGCAACCAGGAGGTAGCGCTCAAAGCCATACGCATCAGCAATTTGGGAAAGAATATGATCACTAACTAACACCGATCGCAGGGCTGTAAATTCTCCAACATTGAGTTCGGAATACGCTTCGAGCAGAAACTCTGCGGAGGCAAGTTTGACGACCGCATCACCCACAAACTCTAGCTGTTCATAGTTCTTTTCCGCCGAGAAGGTGGCGTGGGTCAGCGACAAATCTAACAAGTCCCATCGGAGCGATGGGTGCGGCGGTAAGCCCAATCGCTGCACCAGCGACTCAAGTTCTTGCTGGCGACGAGGATATGCAAGGGTCATGCAGTTTAGACTAGCTTTTAGGTATGTTGCTTCTCATCCTACGGGGAGAAGCCCTCCTCTGTATACTCTGACCCTTTAGGCAGATCGAAGGACAGCGTAAGTCTGCTCGATTTCACTAACCGTTGCGGTAGTGAGGAGTGGAACAGAGTGAACCTCTTGTTTTTCAGAACTCAGGGAAATCGTCGTCACCTTGAGTTGGTCTGAGCAAATAAGGTGGGCTGCCGTGTCAAAGCGGGTGGTTCGCCAATGCTGCGATCGCGCCATTTCAATCGTGCCTGGAAACACGCCTGCCAACAATGCCAACACCTCGCTCGGCAAGCTCACAACTACCTGCCGCCCAAAAAATTCTTCAAAGCCTGCTAACAACTTTTCGGCTCTCACCACCGATTCCGGGTGCTCTACAATCCTCTGAAGCCAACGCCCCCACTGAATGCGTCGCCCATAAGCTCGCCGACGGTCTTCTACCGTGACCATAGGTGCCAATGTAGGAGAGCCAATGGCAATGACCGCTCGATAGGCAGGCTCAACCAAACAGCTAACGGCGGCTCCAGGACCTGCAAATTCAGCGTGATAGTCTTTGCAGAGAATAAGTCCGCTCTTCTTTTGCTCGCTGATAGCTAAAAGCTGCTCAGTCGGGGGAAGAACTTCTACAGAGTCAGAGAGATCAAGCGTGGAAAGTTGGCTATTCACAGACCTACCCTACACTTCTGTAGGAACACAATTCGTTTCGGAGCAATCATCTCAATCGGATCTGGCTTTCGAGCAAGCAACCTAAGATCAGTCGATCATCAGATTAGCCCGTCACCCTGAAGCGTTTTTACCTTAAGCGCTTTTATAGTAGTCCAGGTTGAAATTGTCACTTTCATTCACGAAGACGACTTTGCGTAATCTACATATTGCTAGGCTCAGTTTAAAGAATAACGAAACATTAGTTCACGAATGAGAGTTCATCAATAATTAAAGGCGTTCTCACTGGCTTGAGCCACATGCCGAGCCATCTCCCCATCCTACCCTCCTGTGCTTTATTCATCTGAAAATTGCTGTAGGTGAAAGAGAGTTAAGTGAAGAAGGAGAGGACATATTGCAGGTAGGGGAAGAAGAGGTGGACGTAAGCCGGGTTCTGTTCTCTTACGAGCAACGCTCTAAGAGGGCGATTATCTATCTGGGACACCTGTTACCAAATGCCTCAAGCGGCTCTTTGCTGGGTATTTCACCAGCAACACGGGACGGGAAAAAGACCAACCGTTGCCCCATCTGCCTTGCATCCAACCGGGGTTTACCGAGCCAGCACCTCTCGATGCTGCTGGTGCGCTCTTACCGCACCTTTGCACCCTTACCTCTAAGCGCAAATAAACGCTGAAGGTGGAATTTAACTTCCTCTTCATTATTTATTCTTCTGGCTTCTAAAGGCGGTATGTTTCTGTGGCACTCTCCTCACGATCGCTCGCACTGGACGTTATCCAGCAAGTTTGGTCTTTCGGAAGCCCGGACTTTCCTCAAGCATTTCCTCAATATAAAGAGTTGCTCGCAATCGCCTTGCCACCTCTTCTCCATAGTTTAGTGTAGTCGGAGAAGCAGGAAGTTTAGAACTATGAATTAGAAGGGTTTCTTGGGATTCCAAGGCAGTCCGGCTGTCCAGTCGAGTTTGATCATCGTCAGTTTGCAGATGATGCGAGTGCGATCGCCCGTTGGAGGAGTATTTGCCCCCACTAATCGAATCGCCAGGTGTAATTCAAACTCCAGCGTAATTTTACTTGCCATGAAGTCTCGATAGCGTTTTCGCTGGGCTTCGGTCGATTTTTTAGGGTCAGGTTTGTTCAAATCGATGACGGTTTTCGAGACTTCTAGAAAGCCCTCAGTTCCTGTGCGCGATAGCTGATCTTCGCCAGAGATAAGTTCTTGCAACGTTCGCTTTGGAGCAATAATACTGAAGACTTGATTTTGAAACGCATCTAATGTGCCGCCTGAGGAAAAGCGAGCGACGCGGCGCGATCGTCCGTCTAAGTTTGTGAGGACGCAATGATCCCAGTCAACATAAATCGGGTAACTTTCCGACTTGTTTTGAATCCGAATGGCGAGTTGCTTAAGCTTGTTGAACTCGTAGCGATTATCAAATCTGAAGCTAACGCCGATCGTGTCTTTCACATTAAGAGCTTCAAGCTGCTGATCTAGCTCGTCTTGTTCGAGGCGAATGGTAAATTCATCGTTAAATGAGTCAACGATCTGATACAGCACATAGCTAACGCCTAGAAAATAAACCGTTAGCAGTACAAAATCAAGTTCAGTCATCCTAGACCTTGGGCAAGCGAGGGAATAGCATAATCTCTAGACCTTATACCATGCTTGCTTTGCGTTCGAGTTATTTGTAAGAATTGATCTAGTAATATATCTCAAATCGATTTAGGGCACATCGCGATTTAGGACACATTAATTGTTGCTCAGAGGCGCTCCATTCCGTAGATCTTGCCCTTAAAAAGGTTAACTTTCTGTTAATTTGTTAATGCTTATTGATAGAGTTCTTTACCAAATTGCTACAAACAACTTTAATTTTGCTCATCTATATGAGTCTAAATACCGATTTTCCAAATGATGAGCATGATTTAATTTTTGCTTTTGTTGTAATGGTAGTTGTAGTGTCAAAAATATGGTTTTTATTTCTTCTAGTTGCAATGAAAACTGGCAGACAAACCTGGCTCATCTGCCAGCCTTTTAGCACATGCTAGGAGACGGTTAGTCAAGTAGAAAAAATCTCTTGACTAAAGCTAACTTAGCTAATCTGAAGAATGCTTTTCATCGTAAGGATCGCCGCTATAGGGCTGAACACCAGTGTTTGGATAGTGATTGTCATCTAGGGCGAAGATTCGGCTGATTGCTCCTGAGAAGTAGACAATGACATTATCAATGACTTTAGGAATGCCCATACGTACCACCTTTGAATCTAGGTTTGAACACTAAGTTAAGTTTGAAACTTTGAACGTTGAAGCGATTTTCAGATTCAGATGTAGAGCGAATTCTGAAACTGCTTTAATTATGAAGAATATTTTTTAGGTTGGCTAGCGATCGTATCAATTATTTAAAATCAATTATTTAAATTCGCATCAATAGGTTAATGTGCGACTTTGAGAAAGGGAAGCCCCATCCTCATGCAGTTGCTAGAAAAAACGCCAAAGGCAGGCGGGACGAGTGCAATGGATCGAGGAATTCATCATTGCAATCTATTGCTGTGTGGCAGATGAACTGCAAGCATTGACCCACGCTCAACCGATTTGAGGTTGGGGCTTTATATAGCACCAAGAATATATTGAGCATAAAGTTGCTAAAAACGCGATTAATTCTATTTGATGTTGATTCATCTCAGCAATTCTAGTGAGATTAAAGTTTGAGATGCGGGAGATGTGTAATTTACTACAGTTTATATTTAACTCCTTACTGAAAAATTTATACAACAGCCTTTCTCCAGTAAAGATTCTGCGAAACCTAAGAACTGCTCTAGGCATTACTTAGGATACATAGCTATCGTCAGAGGCGTCGGTATCAAGATTCTTGGTTTTGGAATTAGTTAAAGGTAACGTTATGCAGAATGTACTTATCCGTCCTCAAACGGCTGTTGTTCGTCCTTGTGGTTGTTTGAATGCTACCAACGCTACTGAGTTTCAGGCTCAGCTAACGGCAGCAATTCTATCTGAGCAGCATTCTGCGGTTTTGGTTGACCTGAGCCAAGCTGAAGCGCTCGATAGCGCCGGTTTGATGGTCTTAGTCTCTTCTCTCCGACTGGCGCAGCGTAGAAACAAGCGCCTGAGTTTATGTTCTGTTTCTGCCTCGATTCATATTATTTTTGAATTGACTCAACTCGATCGCGTCTTTGAAATCTTTGAGAACTTTGCTGCCTTTCAAGCGATTAGCATAGGGCGCAACTCCATAGGAACCGCAGCTTAGTTTATCTGTTGAATCGCTGCTGAATCGCTTCACGGTCGTCCGCAATAGAATGGGTGAATCAGTATACTGATAGTCTATGATCCACTCTGTTAGGCAAAGTAATTGTGGCGATTTCAACAGATGCTCCTTCTACAAAGCGCGATGTAGCGATCGCTGTCGAAGAACTCCTCACTTCAGATATTCTTCGTCCGGCTCGGTATCTGGGAAATGAGCTAGGCGCGGTGCATAAACCGTGGCAAGACAGCACCATTCGCTGGGTCTTGACCTACCCGGAAGTGTATGAAGTTGGTGCATCTAACTTAGGGCATATCATTCTCTACAGCATTTTGAATGCCCAACCTCGGCAACTGTGCGATCGCGCCTATCTTCCCGCTTCCGACTTTGCTGCAAAGCTGCGCTCTACAACCACTCCCTTATTCGCTGTTGAATCCCGCCGACCCTTAACCGATTTTGACATTCTAGGATTTAGTCTTAGCTACGAGCTAGGCGCAACGAATATTCTAGAAATGCTTGACCTAGCGAGAATTCCGTTGACGTGGCAAGCGCGATCGGGGACTGCCTACCCCTTGATCTTTGCAGGCGGACAGACGGCAACCTCTAATCCTGAACCCTACGCCGACTTTTTCGATTTCATCGCGCTCGGTGATGGTGAAGAACTTCTCCCCGAAATTGGGCTAGTGCTCGAAGAAGGCAAGACAGCAGGGCTAAGCCGCGAAGAAATTCTGCTGGATTTAGCCCAAGTTCCGGGCGTCTATGTACCGCAGTTCTACGACATGGCAACCGATGGCTCGGTGCATCCCAACCATCGGGATGTTCCCCCTCGGATTTTGCGACGGGTTGCCGATCCGATTCCGGCTTACTCGATTGGATTGGTTCCCTATGTCGAGACGGTTCACGATCGCTTGACTATCGAAATTCGTCGGGGCTGCACTCGCGGCTGTCGGTTTTGCCAACCGGGAATGCTGACTCGCCCCGCGCGCGATGTTGAGCCAGACAAGGTAATCGATGCGATCGAACACGGAATGCAAGCAACGGGATACAACGAATTCTCGCTATTGTCGCTCAGTTGTTCAGATTATTTAGCGTTGCCTGCGGTTGGAGTTGAGATTAAAAACCGCCTCAAAGACGACAATATATCCCTGTCGTTGCCGAGTCAGCGCGTCGATCGCTTTGACGAAAACATCGCTCATATCATTGGTGGAACTCGCCCGATCGGAGTCACCTTTGCGCCAGAAGCCGGGACTCAACGAATGCGAGACATCATTAATAAAGGCTTGACCAACGAAGAACTGCTGCGCGGTATCAAAACTGCCCATGAGCAAGGTTGGGATAAGGTGAAGCTCTACTTTATGATTGGGTTGCCCGGTGAGACGGATGAAGATGTGTTGGGCATTGCTGACACGCTTCGGTGGTTGCGTCGAGAATGCAGCAAGCAAGGCAGACGACGCCTAGATTTTAATGTCACAATCTCTAACTTCACGCCCAAACCTCATACGCCGTTTCAATGGCATTCTGTTTCAACCGCCGAATTCAAGCGCAAACAAACGCTATTAAAAGAAGCTTTCCGTTCGGTTCGAGGCGTCAAGATTAACTTTACCGATGTCCGAATTTCTGCGATGGAGGATTTTGTGGGTCGCGGCGATCGCAGGTTAGCGCCTGTCATTCGCCGAGCTTGGGAATTAGGCGCAGGCATGGATGCGTGGTGGGAAAGTCTCGATCGCGCCTACGGTGCATGGACGCAAGCGATTGAAGAATCGGGTGTTGGCTGGAAATATCGCCAAGTTGAAAGCGGCGAGTGGAATGTTTTTGAGCAGGCAGAAGGTGCGGCGACCTTGGATGCGCCGTTACCGTGGGATCACTTAGACACTGGCATCGATAAGCAGTGGCTAAAAGACGATCTTCAAAAAGCGCTAGAAGCGGCAACGGTTCCAGATTGCTCGTTTGAAGGCTGTTCTCACTGCGGCGTTTGTAGCACTGATTTTGGTCATAATGTTATCGTTCCGCCTCTGCCGATTCCTCAATTTGAGGGACATTTCAAGCCGAATCCCGATCGAGTGCAACGGTTGCGGGTGCAATTGGGCAAGAAAGGGGACATGGCGCTACTCAGTCATTTAGATTTGATGCGAGTGTTCGATCGCGCTGTGCGGCGTGCGTCAATTCCCATTGCATTTACCCAAGGGTTTCATCCGAGTCCTCGGATTGTGGTAGCAAATGCTCTGCCGCTTGGAGTCACGAGTTCGGGCGAAATCGTGGATTTTGAGTTGACGCGATCGCTAGACCTCGAAGACTTCCGCCAAAAACTCGTCGCTCAACTTCCCGCTAATTTGCCAATCTATGAGGTCGAAGAGGTTAGCCTCAAAACCCCTGCTGCAACTCAGCTATTAGAAAAAGCAGAATACGAACTCACCATAGATGTGGCGGATCAACCTTTATCTGCGAACTGGCAACCTTGGATCGATGCTGTTCTATCGCAGAGCGAAATTTGGTTAGAGCAAAAAACAAAATCAGGCAAGGTGCATCCGATCAATGGGCGCGATCGCTTATTCGCACTTTCTCTGCGCGAAATATTACCCCACTCCTCCAAAGCCACGCTCCGCTACATCGGAAGTTGCCGTAACGACGGCACAATGCTTCGCCCTGAGCAGGTTATCAGTATGCTAGAACAAGTCGCTCACTGCGAGCTTCGGCTCCTTTCGATTCATCGCAGCCAACTTTTGCTTGCCACCCCAAGTTGACAAACCCACCGCAGGCTGAAGCAATTTCTATAAAATCCGTAAAGTTTGTGCAGAACCAGGTCTGCGCGCTATAATACAACGCATCAGAAGCTGGTATGGACTGAACGTTCTCCGTGGTTGCCGTCGGAAGCTCCGTTCTTAGAATCCTCAGCTTTCTTGTTAGACTTTTCGCGCATTCTTCATAACGTACAGTGTTTGCTCCTGGGTAGGAATGCACTGTTGTACTGACCGAAGCTCACGAATTGACTCGTCTGTTAAGGCGGTAGCTTCCTTGATGGTGGCTTTCTAAGCATCTCAAGCGATGGGTCGCCCAGGTTTAGAGGGTGGTCGAGGTTTAGCTGAATAATCTCACCCCCCAAATTCTCTGCGAGAAGAGCAAAAACCTCACTGGCTCGATCGCAACCAAATTTTGAGGAAATTGAATGCCAAAGCAGATTGTTATCGCAGAACAGCATCGAATCGCTGCCGTTTTTTCAGAAGACCAAACTCAAGAACTGATCGTTGCCACAGGCAGCCATCAAGTGAGTGATATTTATCTAGGGGTTGTAGAAAACGTTTTGCCCGGAATCGATGCCGCATTTGTCAATATCGGTGATTCTGAACGCAACGGATTTATTCATGTTTCTGATTTAGGGCCTTTAAGATTAAAGCGTTCTGCCGGGTCTATCACTGAGCTATTAGCGCCTCAGCAGAAAGTCTTAGTCCAGGTGATGAAAGAGCCGACGGGCAATAAAGGACCTCGGTTGACCGGCAATATTTCGATGCCTGGGCGCTACCTGGTTTTGATGCCTTTTGGTCGCGGGGTCAATCTATCTCGTAGAATTCGCAGTGAAAACGAGCGCAACCGCCTGCGCGCCTTGGCAATTTTGGTTAAGCCTGCGGGCATGGGCATTGTGATTCGCACTGAAGCTGAAGGAATGCCCGAAGAAGCGATCATGGAGGATTTGGAAAACCTCCAGCGACAGTGGGAATCAATTCTTCAAGAAGCAAACTCGACGCGCGCCCCTGCCTTGCTCAACCGCGACGATGACTTTATTCAGCGAGTCCTGCGCGACGTTTATAGCGCTGATGTCAACCGGATCGTCGTTGATTCTCATACTGGGTTAAAGCGGGTTAAGCAGCAGCTAATGAATTGGGGGGCAGGCAAACTGCCGCAAGGTGTCCTGATCGATCATCACCGCGATCGCGTTCCCATTCTCGAATACTTTCGGGTAAATGCGGCAATTCGTGAAGCCCTCAAACCTAGAGTTGACCTACCGTCTGGCGGCTACATTATTATTGAGCGTACCGAAGCGCTCACGGTGATTGACGTCAACTCTGGATCGTTCACCCGGTCTGCAACGGCACGAGAAACGGTGCTGTGGACTAACTGCGAAGCCGCAACAGAGATTGCCCGTCAACTGAGGCTCCGAAACATTGCAGGCGTGATTATTGTTGACTTCATCGACATGGATGCTCGCCGTGATCAGTTGCAGGTGCTTGAACACTTTAACAAAGCCCTCCGCACTGACAAGGCAAAACCGCAGATTTCTCAACTGTCGGAACTTGGGCTGATCGAGCTAACTCGCAAACGTCAGGGGAAAAACATTTACGAGTTATTTGGGCGTCCTTGCCCAACCTGTAGTGGGTTGGGGCATCTGGTTCATCTCCCTGGCGAATCCCATGATGACGAGGGCGAGGGCACCGAACGCTCTGCGATCGCACCTCGAGAGCGAGAACCACGTCGGGCAGAACCACGTCGCGATCCGCCGGAGCTTGGCAGAATCAGTCGAGACATCCCTGCTGCCACCGAGCCACTGTGGGATGGGGGGGAAGAGTCAGAGTTTGATGGTAATGATCAAGACTTAGACATTCTGCATCACCCAAGTTACCAAGAGCGCAATCGCTCTGGAAACAGCCGTCGCCGTCGTAATGGCAGCAACCGTCGGGAAGGATTTACTCGCGAAGCGCCTTCCAAGGCGTCTCCCTGGGAAGAGCCAAATCGGTACAGCGCTCCGACCCCAGCCCCCACCAGAACAGAGTATCCAGCCCGTGCAGAATATGATTTAGAGGTAGAGGAAGAGTCGGCTCCGGCAGAGGAAACGTTTACGCCTCGAGAGCGCGAACCTCGATTTTCTGAAGAACGGCGTGGGCGATCGCGGCGCGGCAGCATGAAGCCTGTGCTTGATCCGCCGGAAGTCGTCCATATCGAGATGACGCCAGAAGAGCAAGATGTTTACGCCTGGATGGGGGTTTCTCCGCTGATTTTGACTGATAGAGAACTGAAGAATCCTAAGTCTGCGATCGTGGCAGTAACGCTTCCCGGTGAAGCGCCTCCAGAAGCCCTGGTTGCCCCGGCGGTGGCAAACGGCACAGAAGACATTTCTGAAGATAACGGGTCTGAAGATACTGGTTCTGAAGACAGCTACGAAGGAGACAACATCGCGATTGATGATGCTTCCAATCCCAACGATAGTCTCACTGAAGTTGAGTTTAGTGCACCCCCTTCTTTCAAGAGTGAGCCATCCCAAGACCAAGAGCTAGCTGCCCCTGCCGATGACAAAGAGCCGCCCCGTCGCCGTCGCCGTCGTTCTTCTGCGACAGTCGCTGACTAAATCGTGAATCTGTTGCCTACCCTTGCTGCGGAGTCTACCCTTTGGCAACAAGGGCTACTCCGCGTTGCAGGAGTGGACGAGGCAGGATTAGGCTGTCTTGCAGGCCCGGTCGTAGCAGCAGCGGTTGTGATTCCGGCATTCTGCCAGCCGATCGAGGGAGTCAAAGACTCGAAATTGCTGTCTTTGGCGCAGCGAGAACAATTGTTTGATCGCATTGTTAACCACGCGATCGCAGTTGGGGTTGGAATGGCTACCGTTCGCGAGGTCGAATGCCTCAATGTGCTTCGGGCATCCTATCTGGCAATGGGGCGCTCCCTCTCTCGCGTTTCGCCCTACGATCATGCCCTGATCGATGGACGCCCTATTCAGCAAGCCAATTTAGCTTCCCACACGACGATCATTAATGGCGATGCCACCTCCTATGCGATCGCGTGTGCTTCAATCATTGCGAAAGTGAGACGCGATCGCTTTATGAAACGTCTAGCAGTACGCTTTCCTGGCTATGGTTGGGAGAAAAATGCGGGATATGGGACAAAGCAGCATCTTCAAGCGCTTCAAACCCTAGGCATTACTCCCCATCATCGCCAGACCTATGCGCCCGTCAAGCGCGTGATAGAGATCCGCTCTCAGGTTCAGTAGCGTTTCTAAACAACGGCTTCCTCCCGCAGGATCGATTTGAGCGATCGCTTGACGCTGTGCTTGAAGTTCCGCGCTGCCAAGCTGGCTCTGAGGGACAGCGGACGCGACCCTAGCTCTGAAATAAGCCGTGAATGGGTGGCATAGTGCCACTTATACGATTCTCCACCAATCATAAAATCAAACTCTGTATGCTGCTGGTTGAAGCTTTCCTCGATCAGCATTTCGAGGAGTAGACGTCCTGGAGAGTAATTTGAAAAATTGGCGTCATAACTCGGAATCCAGAAATATAACCGCCCTTCTGCAAAAAGCCCCAGATGCACTGCGATCAATTGGTCTCCGGCGCTAAGACTAGAAACCAACAAAAGATTTTTCTTTGCTAACTCTTGAAAGAAATGGACATGTTGTGGATAGGCGAAGTGATCCGTACATTGCGATCGCTGATATTGAGCAGATTTTAGCTTCATGCCCTTGAGCAAAATTTCGGGTCTGCGATCGTCAAAAATGAATGATAGCGTCCCCACCTGCTTTTCTAGTTTGCGATGCCGCCTTCGGGAGTCAGCAAAAAGACCAGAGCGATTTTGATGAACATGGGTAACGAAATTGTGCCAGGTCGGGAAGGTTTCCCACAAAATGGTCGGTGAAGCTTCATAGGTTTGCTTCAGGTTTCTCTCAAACCATTCAGTTGTAGTGACAATACCCTGAGAAATAGATGGTAAATGTTTTACCTCACGGATGGTATCTTCGCCGGAAAGGTGTGCGCGGTAAGGTTCGTAGAAGTCGATAAACGAGGTTTCAAAAGAGTCCAGCACGATTGGTCGAGTAGAGTCTAGCGCAGGCAGCCTCCAAACGCGATCGCCTAGCTTAAAAAGCGTGGGCTTCACATTTCCTTTAGGGTAGTAAGCAGCACAAAATGCCTCTACGAAGTCTTCCCGCGAATAAACGTTCATTATCTTTCACCATGTCCACTAAAAGAGTATATATAGTTACCCTTTAGGGTTCACGCACTTCATCAGAAAAATGCAATTATCCCCATTGAGGACGCGAATTCCTTACATCAGGAGAACTTGGCAGAGATGGGTGCGCTCGTAGTTTTAACTGAGTTAGCTTGAAGTTGCGAAGTAACCCACGCTTGATAATCTGATAGGAGTTGGCGCAAGAGGCGCTGTTTAAACCCGTTTAAGACGCTAGCCAACAAGCGATTGCCTGCCGCCTCGATCAGCGATCGCGGGGTCAATGCCAACGCAGGCGGCAAATCAACTTCAACTACTAAGTCTGCTTTTCCCTGCAAGTAAGTTGTGCCGTGCTTCTGGGTTGAATAAAGCTGACCTTCGAGGTTGAGCATAAACCGTTCGTTGATATACTCTATGCCTTGGAGTTCGCAGTTGTTAGAGTGAACATTGACCCGCGCCGCGTCATCTGCCCAAACCTGCAATTCAACGACAGGCTTAAGGCTGAATGCCATAAAGGTGAGTGGTTTCATCTCCAACCGATAGCGATCGTCTGCCAATCTTTTAATTGAGCTAGATGCCGCTAAAGCATTGACAACTCTCTGCGGTTGGCTGAGATAATTTGCAATGTGAATGGGCTGTTCTGGAACAATAAGTTCGACCGCTTGACAGGCAGTAAACCGGATATCCATGGGGTGTTGTGAGGAGACGAAACGTGTGAAACTATTCACTAATCTTAAAGGTCTTCTCATCATTTCAAGTCAATCTTTTGAAAGATAAACACAATTAGTTAAATTTACGGTTTGAAAACCCTTATAAACTTTGCTAAAAGCACATACTTTCACTTTGTGATACCAATTCAAGCGATACCAATTCAATTTGTGAGCGCAACATATCTGGCTCCTCCCAATCTCTTCTTGCCCCACTGCAAGCGCCGGAGGCAGTAGAGTTTGTAGAAATTGCCGGTTAAACTGGCATAAGTTTGCGATATGTTGCTTAACAACGATTTACTACAATGACAACTGCGATCGCTCATTTAGGACCGAGCGGCACCTATGCAGAAGCCGCCGCGCTCATCTTTACCAAAGGGTTTGTGACCGAAACTGCCCAAGAGGCGATATTATGCCCCTACCCCAGCATTGCTCAGACCATGGAAGCGGTAGCCCAAGGTGAAGCTCAATTAGCCGTTGTTCCGATTGAAAATTCGATTGAAGGCAGCGTCACCATGACTATGGATGCCCTTTGGCGGCTCGACAAGCTGCAAATCCGGCAGTCCCTGGTTTTACCGATCGACCATGCTTTGCTATCTCAAGCCTCGCAATTAGAGGCTATTCGCAGGGTCTATTCCCATCCTCAAGCATTAGCTCAATGCCAGCAATGGCTGGATATACATCTTCCCAAGGCTCAGCGTATTGCTACCCATTCAACTACAGAAGCCTTACAACATTTAGATGAAGATTCAACGATCGCCGCGATCGCGTCTCAACGGGCTGCCCAACTCTATAATCTTCCGATTTTGAACTGTCCGCTTAACGATTATCCCGACAACTGCACCCGTTTCCTCGTTCTAGGCTTAGACCCCTCTCCGGGCGGAACCCATACCTCACTGGCATTCAGTGTGCAGGCTAATCAACCCGGAGTCCTTCTCAAACCCTTACAAGTCTTTGCCGAACGCAGTATCAACATGAGCCGCATCGAATCGCGCCCAACCAAGCGATCGCTAGGCGATTATGTCTTTTTCGTAGATCTAGAAGCCGACGCGCGGCTCGCCAAAACCCAAGCCGCTTTGGCAGAACTATCAACCTGCACAGAAACCCTCAAAACGTTCGGCAGCTACAATGTTGTATCTCCGTAATTCTATTCGTCAGCTACATGTCCAAGCGTATCTTTCAAAACCGTCCGCGCTGCAAGATGGTTGCGAGTAGACGTCAAAATTTCAGATTCGCGTTCAAGTCTAGCGGCAGTGTCTTGTAGTTCTAGAAGCGCCTGCTGCTCATCTGCAACGCCGTATAAATTGCTGGCAATCCAGTATGATAATTCGGTCGGCAAGTCGGGAATCTGTTCTGGCAGTTCAATTTCTTGACCAGTGAGTTTTGCAGAGAGGCGCACCACATCTTGAAGCAGTTGACTGATCTCCTTCGCTCTAGGTCTAAGATCTTCTATGGGTGGTTCGTCTTCGATCCATTCCACTAACCCAACCCGATAGGGTTTTTCTCGCACATACTCCAAAACTCGAAAGCGCTGCTGCCCAAGGGTTAAAACTTTCATGCGATCGTCGGGCAACCGATGAAACTGCACAATCTCAGCGCAGCATCCTACCGTTGCAGGCTCACCTTTCACCGGGTCCCACATCAAAACGCCAAACCGGCGATCCGCTTCTAGGATCGTGTTCATCATGATGCGATAGCGAAATTCAAAGATGTGAAGCGGTAACGGTCGCCCCGGAAACAGAACAACTTCAGGCAAGGGAAATATTGGAAGCTCGCGAACCGCGATCGATGAAAAAGAAGTCATTACCTACGCGTTAAACAGTGTCCTCTGCCTCTACTGTAGCCCATCCGCTTCTAGAAATTGAGGCGCTCGAAGCTTTCCTGACAAAAGATCGAAAAGGACGGGTTGAGTCACAATGGATCAATCCCGTCCTTCGCGCCAAAATTGCTTTCAACTCTTACAGTTTCACTTCAATATCCACACCTGCCGGCAAATCCAGCTTCATCAACGCATCGATCGTTTTTGAAGATGGCTGGTAAATATCAATAATCCGCTTATGAGTGCGCGTTTCAAAGTGCTCCCGCGAGTCTTTGTCAACATGGGGAGACCGCAAAACACAATAAATGCGGCGGCGAGTAGGTAGAGGAATTGGACCGATCGCTGTAGCGTTGGTGCGGTTTGCAGTATCTACAATCTTTTCGCAAGATGTATCAAGGAGGCGACGGTCAAACGCTTTGAGGCGAATTCGGATCTTCTGCTGCTGAATAGTTGCCATTAGAATTAATACTCAGGTTTTCGTGGTTCAGAATGAAAAGCAAACTGCACTTAACTTAATCAGACAAAATATTGTACTGCGTTAAGTGCGCTACTCATGATAAAGCTATCAACAGCCAGAATAAACCAACTGCCGATAGCTTCAAACGGGCGACAAATACCTACTTCAGGATCTTCGCAACGACACCCGCACCCACGGTACGACCGCCTTCACGGATGGCAAAACGCATTCCTTGCTCAATGGCGATCGGGTTGATCAGTTCCACGGTCATTTTGATGCGATCGCCCGGCATCACCATCTCCGCCGCTCCACCTTCATCAGTGGTAAAGTCGCTAATAGTTCCCGTTACGTCAGTTGTACGCACATAGAACTGGGGACGATAGCCAGGGAAAAACGGAGTATGACGACCCCCTTCTTCTTTCTTAAGAATGTAAACTTCAGACTCAAACTTAGTGTGAGGGGTGATCGAACCAGGCTTAGCCAAAACCATACCGCGTTCAATATCTTCCTTCTTGAGACCGCGAAGTAAGATACCTGCGTTGTCTCCTGCCATCCCCTGATCGAGACTCTTCTTAAACATCTCAATCCCTGTCACAGTCGTCTTCTGGGTTTTTCTAATACCCACTAGCTCGACTTCGTCTTGCACCTTCACCGTACCCCGCTCGATCCGACCGGTTGCAACCGTACCACGACCCGTGATAGAGAAAACGTCCTCCACTGCCATCAAGAACGGTTTGTCAACATCGCGCTCAGGAGTAGGAATGTATTCATCAACCGAATCCATCAGCGCGTAGATGCAGTCAACCCACTCATTTTCGCCCTTCTTCGTCTTCGGATTTGCGGTCATGGTTTCTACTGCTTGCAGCGCAGAACCAGCCGTAATCGGAATATCATCGCCAGGGAACTCATAAGAACTCAACAGTTCGCGGACTTCAAGTTCAACAAGCTCTAGCAACTCTTCATCGTCCACCATATCTTTCTTGTTCAAAAAGACAACTAGACGAGGGACGCCAACCTGACGAGCCAACAAAATATGTTCACGGGTTTGCGGCATCGGACCATCTGCCGCAGACACCACAAGGATAGCGCCGTCCATCTGAGCGGCTCCCGTGATCATATTTTTCACATAGTCAGCGTGACCAGGGCAGTCCACATGAGCGTAGTGACGAGCCTCGGTTTCATACTCTACGTGAGCCGTATTAATCGTGATACCCCGCGCCTTCTCTTCAGGAGCCGCATCGATATCTTCGTATTTCCGGGCAGCCGCTTGACCCAGTGCAGAAAGGGTCATTGTGATTGCCGCTGTCAGCGTAGTCTTACCGTGATCAACGTGACCAATGGTTCCAATGTTAACGTGGGGCTTTGTCCGTTCAAATTTTGCGCGTGCCATGAGTTACAGTTCCTCTTCCTGATTAAGCGTTCCCTTTGTTTTTTGCAATGATCGTCTCAGCAACATTACGGGGTACTTCATCATAATGGCTAAATTCCATTGTGAAGGTTCCTCGTCCCTGAGTCATAGACCGAATATCCGTAGCATATCCGAACATCTCTGCTAACGGAACCTTGGTCGTTACTTTAGCGATGCCTCGCTCTACCCCCTGAGCTTCGATCTGACCTCTACGGGAGATGAGGTTACCCATAACGCTTCCAAGGAAGTCTTCTGGTGCTTCAACCTCGACTTTCATCATTGGTTCGAGCAGCACGGGTGACGCTTTCATCACGCCGTTCTTCATCGCCATCGATCCGGCAATCTTAAATGCCATTTCGTTGGAGTCTACATCGTGATAAGAGCCATCAACCAACGTTGCCTTAACGTCGATGAGCGGATATCCGGCAATGATGCCAGATTCACAGGCTTCACGCATTCCTGCTTCCGCCGGACCCACGTATTCCTTGGGAACCGAACCACCGACAATCTTTGAGACAAACTCGAAGCCGCTCCCCGTTTCACCAGGTTCAATCTCGACCACAACGTGACCATATTGACCTTTACCACCACTCTGACGAACAAATCTGCCTTCCGCTTTGACAGCCTGACGAATGGTTTCTCGGTAAGCAACCTGGGGCGCACCAACATTTGCCTCGACCTTGAACTCTCGCAACATCCGATCGACAAGAATTTCGAGGTGGAGTTCACCCATTCCTGCAATCACGGTTTGGTTAGTCTCTTGATCGATGCTAACGCGGAAGGTCGGATCTTCTTCAGACAGTGCCTTAAGGGCTTTGGAGAGTTTTTCCATATCACCCTTGGTTTTCGGCTCAACCGCCACCGAAATCACTGGCTCAGGAATAAACAGTGATTCTAGAATGATGCTCTCATTTTCTGGGCAAAGAGTGTCCCCAGTCAGAGTATCAGACAGACCTGGAATGGCACCTAAATCGCCCGCTCTAAGCTCATCTACGTCGATGCGATCGTCTGCCTTTAGGATGATCAGGCGAGAAACGCGCTCTTTTTTCCCTTTAGTAGAGTTATAAATGTAGCTCCCCTTCGCAAGCACACCGGAATAAACTCGCACGAAGGTTAAGCGACCTACAAACTTGTCAGTCATCACCTTAAAGGCGAGAGCAGCAAATGGAGCATCATCTCTAGGTGGGCGCTCCGCCGTTTCACCAGATGGCAAGATGCCTTGGATAGGCTTAACATCAATCGGAGCCGGTAGATAGTCGATCACTGCATCCAGCATCTGCTGAACACCTTTGTTTTTAAAGGCAGACCCACAGAGCATCGGCACAATCGTATTGTCAATAACGCCTTGGCGAAGCGCTGCTTTGATGTCAGCTTCTGTGAACTCTTCTCCAGCAAAGTACTTTTCCATCAAGTCTTCACTGGTTTCAGCGACCGCTTCGATCATTTGAATCCGAAATTCTTCTGCTTTGTCTTTCAAGTCAGCAGGAATATCGGTGACTTCAATTTCACGACCAAGATCGTCCTTGTGGATGTATGCCTTCATTCGCACCAAATCGACGATACCCTTGAACTGATCTTCAGCACCAATGGGAATTTGAATGGGAACTGCATTTGCTTGCAAGCGATCGCGGATCTGATCGTAGACTTTATAAAAGTCTGCACCCGTTCGATCCATTTTATTCACAAACACCATGCGAGGCACGTTATAGCGATTCGCTTGTTTCCAGACCGTTTCAGATTGAGGCTGCACGCCACCAACGGAGCAGAAAACAGCAATCACACCATCTAAAACTCGCATAGAACGCTCCACCTCAATGGTGAAATCTACGTGCCCAGGTGTATCGATGATATTAATTTTGTGTTCAAGCTCTCCTTCACCCGGCTGATTTGGCAGTTCCGCATCACGGCGAGTCCACTGGGTACTAATAGCAGCAGCAGTAATGGTAATTCCCCGCTCCCGCTCCTGCTCCATCCAGTCTGTGGTGGCAGTACCTTCGTGCACCTCACCGATTTTATGGACGATGCCGGAATAAAATAAAATCCGTTCTGTTGTTGTTGTCTTGCCTGCATCAATATGCGCGGCAATTCCGATATTCCGTACTCTTTCGAGCGGGACGGTACGAGCCACAGCTACCTCCTTAGCCTCTGTTGCATAGTCAAAATCACACTACCGTTCTATTAAGATTCTATACTTTTTAATACCGATAGTGCGCGAAGGCTTTATTCGCCTCCGCCATTCGGTGCGTTTCTTCACGCTTGCGAATAGCGCTCCCGGTTTCATTTGCAGCATCCATCAACTCGTTGGCGAGCCGGGCTGCCATTGATTTACCAGCACGGGCACGGGCGTACTGAATTAGCCATCGCAAGGCCAAGGCAACCCCGCGATCGGTTCGCACTTCCATCGGGACTTGATAGGTTGCACCACCGACCCGGCGCGCCTTTACCTCCACTAAAGGTGTTGCGTTTCTTACTGCTCGCTCAAATACTTCTAGCGGTTCGCCACCAGTGCGCTCTTTGATAGTTTCAAAGGCATCGTAAACGATGCGAGACGCCAGAGACTTTTTACCACTCTTCATGATTCTGCGAACCATCATGGTGACGAGACGAGAATTGTGAACCGGATCGGCAGGAATAGGACGCTTTTTGATTACGACGCGACGAGACATAGTGAGCCTTCACTTCAAAAGAAATTGAACAGTTATTTACGAGGTTTCAAGGATCGATCGTTTAGAGTCATTTTCGAGTTTTGATTTGTCGCCAATAAACAGAACCTCAGCACCTGGAAAACCCTTCCAGAGTAAGAGGCTCTTGTCAAACGAGACAGTCAACCGTCAAAATTAAGATGCTGCTTTCGGACGCTTTGCACCGTACTTAGAGCGACCTTGCTTGCGGTCTTTGACCCCAGCTGTATCAAGCGTGCCGCGGATAATATGATAGCGAACCCCAGGGAGATCTTTCACACGACCGCCACGAATCATAACTACAGAGTGTTCTTGCAAGTTGTGCCCAATGCCGGGAATGTAGGCAGTTACTTCAAACCCAGAAGTCAGCCGTACCCGCGCAACTTTACGCAAGGCAGAGTTAGGCTTTTTCGGCGTTGTCGTATAAACCCTTGTGCAAACGCCACGACGTTGAGGGCAACTCTTGAGAGCCGGTGATTTAGTTTTCTTGCGAGCGTTGAAACGCTCATCGCGGATGAGTTGCTGGATAGTGGGCATGTTATGGAGTACGCAGTTTTTACCTGTTCCAACTTTTAACAAATACTAACCATACCAATCTATCAGCACGCCTGTCAACCACTTTTTTAAGCGGTAACCTTTGGTGCGATCGCTTCTGGGAAGAATCGCGGTGCTTGAAAATTAAGATGGCAGATTCTTTATTCTAGCGCTCAGTTACCCCAAATGAGACACCGCAGCCACAGGTTTTCGTCGCTTGCGGATTGTGGAACCGAAAACTGCCACCCATCAGGTCTTCTGCAAAGTCAAGGGAAAGGCTGTTGAGGTGGGTTAAGCTCTGAGCATCGATCGCGACTTTAACACCTTGACCCTTACTTCCCACGCAATTATGCACATAGTCATCTGGCTGCAAAGTCTGATCGAACTGAGTGAGATAGAGGAACCCAGAGCAGCCACCTGCTGCAACTTTGAGCCGCAGAAAGGCATCGGTAATCGATTGCTTGGTTTTTAATCGAATAATTTCTTCAATAGCTGATTCGCTTACTTGAATCATAAAAATTGTCAATCGTATCGATAGTATGTCCAGGGGTTATCTTATCTCGCGGCGCTTTTTTGGATCTTGGTGAAGCGATCGCTCCTTACTTTACAAGCTAACAAGGACAAGGGGCAATCAGACGGCTGACTGCCCCTTTGCAAGGCTAAAAATGAAAGGCTAACGTGTCGCTACTATGCCTTATCCGCACGGAAATAGTCATCTTGGAACCGAACAATATCATCTTCTCCAAGGTATTCACCGTTTTGAACTTCGATCAGCACGAGAGGAATAACTCCAGGATTTTCTAGCCGGTGAGCGGTACATTGGGGTACGTACGTAGATTGATTGCTACTAAGGGTCAATTCTTGATCCCCACAAAAGACTTTGGCGGTTCCTGAAACCACGATCCAATGTTCGCTCCGGTGATGATGCATTTGAAGGCTGAGGCGATGACCGGGATTAACATCAATTCGCTTGATTTTGTAGCCGCGCCCTTCTTCTAAGATTGTGAATGAACCCCAGGGACGTAACTCCGTTGCGATCGCGCCTTTGACTGTAGACGGCGACAGCGTCAGTGTAGGAGCCTGCGCTATTTCTTTAGCTTGTACCACCGTTCCTCTCCTCCATGTGTTGGATTCATTTTTTCCACCCACCAAGACTAACAGACGCTCTTGATGACGACCACCGCAAAAAGGGCAGTTTTAGTAGAATTTCACTAAGTCTTTATTGATCTTCAAATCGCCTTTATTCTCATGTATCAAAAGGATGAGGGCTGAAAAAAGATACCAATGCCATTGTGGACACTGGTTGTAAAGTTAGGTGGACGATCAAGGATCTGCCCACCCAAATATAGGGTTGTTGAGCTTCCACCATCTAGGTTTAAGGCGTTAGTTGCACCAAGCTGCTTCATGATGCTGGCAATGTCGCTTAGGGTTGCGCCGAGTCCGCCGAGGCGATCGTGAACGGCGACGATGAGAATTGTACCGTTGGGGGCTTGCCCGATCGCGCTTCGAGCCGCTTGCTCTTCAATAAAAGCACGACTAAATCGTTCTGCTGTGGCATCTAATACCGTTTGCCCATTTTGAATTAGTAAAGGACCTGCGCCTAAAATTGTCGAGTAGTTGGCGAGGTCAGGAGGGGTAAGGGTAGCTTCGAGTTGAACGGCAGTGCCGATCGCAAAAGAACTAGCAGCGCTACGATTTGATCGCAAAACTAGTAAGTAGCCGCTCGTTGGCATGGGAACTGCACTTCCAGCTTTCTCTACAGTGGTTTGTTGAGTGACTTGGTTATTCTGAACCGTGACTAGAACTTCGTTATCTGAAAGCGTCGTGTAGAGTGTTCCCCAATCGGGCGTATAGCGGGCAATGCCGGCTTGGACATAGCCACTGTTTAGAGCAGTTAACCCAAACCGCTGGTTTAGCGCGATCGCTGTTTCTTGAAGCACTAACCGATCGACTCGCAAATTTCCGTCGTTATTCCAGGCAACGACGCCACGGGTGAGAATGGGACTTGATAGCCATTGGTTGTTGAGGCGAATCGCGCCGAGGGGCAGTTGATTGATGCGATTGAAAAAGCCGCCGTTAATTGCCGCGATCGCGCCTCCTTGCTGAGCCGTTCTGAACAAGGGCGCAGTCCCCGGAACTCTAGAGGTGTTGGACAACAGGGGACGGACGCTTAGCTGAGGTTGCTTGGGATCGACCTCTAGCCAAACAGCAGGAAATTGGGCATTGCCAACCGTAATGTACTGCTGTCGCCAGCGTAATCCAGGCATCCAAGCGATATCTCTAGCGGGGAGATAGGGCGTTCCAACCTCAATTATGATGCGATTGGCTTGAGTTGTAATTTGGGGACGAACCCGCCACGGAATCCCAATTTTTAGCCGCGTTTGGCTGGGTAAAGTTTCAAGTTGGAAGGTGCGGATTTTACTGGCAGGAGTGGGTTTGAAGACTTGAGCCGCAGGGGAACCCAGTTGAGCATTGAGGGTGAGTAGAAATTCAAGACTTTGGGGATCAGCTTGCCAAGGCGTCGGACGATCGAGGTCAATTGTGATGCGATCGCCCCACGATTGCTGTTCTTGGCGAATCAATCGCACCTTTGCAGGCTGAGTGGAGACCTGGAGTTGATTGCCTTCAATTTGCAACTGCCAGCCGTTTTTCTGAGCAAACTCTGTAATGTCTAAGTATCGGGAGGTTGAATCTAGCCGAGTGGGGAGCACCGAAACTGAGTCTGAAAACCACTGGACTGGCTGCTGACTCACATTTGCTGTGCTGAGAAGCTGAACGCCGAAAAGCTGAGTGAGGGCAGCATCGCTAATGCCAATGCGGGAGCTATTACCGACTTGCCATTGAGTCCACGCCCCGTAGAATGGCTGACCATTTAGAACAATCTGACGATTGCCAAACGGTGCCAGAGGAAGCACGGGACGTGGGGGAAGAGGTCTGGGGCTAACTGTGGGCTGCGGAGTTGGGTTAGGGGAATTGGCTCGACTAGGGAGCGGACTGAGGAGAGCGATGAGTGCCAAGGGTGTGACCCCTAAAGGAAGCGAAAAAAGTGCGATCGCTGCCCTCAAAATTTTTGGGGGGGGATTGAAACGGTTCAACTGAGCCTGTCCGGGAATGCCAATTTTAATCACAGCGTGTCCTAAAATCTTGAAACTCGTTTAATGACTGCCGCAGCGTATTTTACTTGAAGTCATCGGTTTTAGTGCTGTCGAAGGTGGGGGACAGGAAGTTCCAGCTAGGCATTTCCTTCAGAGGTTGGCTCTCCGCCAATTGGAGCTTTAACGGATTGCACCCAATTTTTGCACTGTCAAATTTACACTTTTAGGCAAGTCAGCCCTTCAAGAATTGTCAAGAGAGCGTCACATCCTTTTGAGCAGATAGGGATTGCTATACCTACAAATTTTCTATAATATTCTTAATTCAACCTTTACAAAGACTGACGTTCGCGAGAGTTGCTCGCCTTTTCCTTTTTCACGACCTGCCAAGATTAGGTTTATTAGAGTTCGATAGCGGTAGCCATTATGGGCACTGCCGATCCGGCTCGCAGGGGCTATTGAACTTTGCTCACGCTCTGAAGAGCCTGCAAAGCAATCACGGCAACCACTTCGTTGTCTTCGGTAAATCAGCCCTGAAAGTTTAAAACGCTTAAAGCCAAGTGAGTTTTTGCAAGTTGACAAGCGTGTAGGGCATAGGGCTTGACTAGCAGATTTTTTTACTCGATTGTTAAGTTTATGTGATCTGGATCAGCGCTCTCCCTGCAAAAATTTCCATCCAAAAGTTTCTCCCCAAACCCGTTTTTATCCGATCGTTTACGCTGAACCAGCGTGAGCGTGCTACCCATCCCCTTTCTAGCTACCACTTACACCATTTCAATCACACCATTTCATTGAGCGGAATGAATCATCCCATGACTAAGGCAAGTGCAACGTCTGAGAATCAAGTGCAGCAACCGATCAATGCTGGATACGCAGGTCAACGGTGGCTCGTAGAAGAGCGCGATGCCTGTGGCGTGGGCTTTATCGCCGATCAGCAGGGGCGCGAAAGTCATGATCTGGTCTTGAAATCGCTGAGTGCACTAGCTTGCATGGAGCATCGGGGCGGGTGTAGTGCTGATCAAGATTCGGGTGATGGTGCGGGAGTGATGACGGCGATTCCGTGGGCAATTTTAAGCGAGTGGGCAGGGGCGACCGGGGTGTTGTTACAGCCGGAACAGGTTGGTGTAGGCATGGTGTTTTTGCCGCAAAGCAGCGCGATCGCAGCAACGGCTCGTCAGATGGTAGAGCAGATTGCCGCCGAAGAAAATCTATCCGTTTTGGGATGGCGCGTTCTTCCCTCCAATCCTGATGTGTTAGGCAGCCAAGCCCGAGAAAATTTACCACAGATTGAGCAAATCTTGGTTCACTCAGGGCAACTTCGTGGTGACGCACTAGAAGGAAAGCTGTATCTGCTTCGTAAGAAGATTGAGAACGCAATTTGTGCCGAGCGCAACGCCTCTGAAACGCCCAGCGCCGCTTCCAGGTTGGAAGAATTTTACGTCTGTTCGTTCTCTAATCGCACAATTGTTTATAAGGGCATGGTGCGCGGCGAGGTTTTAGGTGAGTTTTATCAAGACTTCAAAAATCCGGCTTACAAAAGTGCGTTTGCGGTCTACCACCGTCGCTTTAGCACCAATACGCTTCCCAAATGGCCGCTCGCTCAACCAATGCGCTTGCTCGGTCACAATGGTGAAATCAATACTCAGTTGGGCAACGTCAACTGGATGTTAGCCAGACAAGAGGACTTGGCGCATCCTTGCTGGGGTGAGCAGATCGAAGCCCTCAAGCCAACGGTAAATCCAGAAAACAGTGATTCTGCCAGCTTAGACAACGTTCTAGAATTGCTGGTGCGATCGGGGCGGACGCCGATGGAAGCGCTGATGATCATGGTTCCAGAGGCGTACAAAAATCAGCCCGACTTAGCCGCGCATCCTGAAATTGTAGATTTCTACGAATACTACAGTGGTATTCAGGAGCCGTGGGATGGGCCGGCGCTGCTGGTGTTTAGCGATGGCAAGCGAGTGGGGGCTAGCCTCGATCGCAATGGGTTGCGCCCTGCTCGCTATAGCATCACTCGCGATGGCTATCTGGTTGTAGCGTCTGAAGTGGGCGTGGTAGACCTGCCCGAATCCGAGATTATTGAAAAAGGGCGGCTGGGTCCGGGTCAGATGATCGCGTTTGATTTAGAGTCTCACGAGATCTTGAAAAACTGGGAACTGAAGCAGCGGGTGGCGACTACGCATCCTTACGGGGAATGGGTGCGTCAATATCGGCGATCGCTGCCCTCTCAAACTTTTATCGACACCGCCGAAACCAAGACTCCAGCGCTGCTGACGGCTCAAACTGCTTTTGGCTACAGTTCTGAAGATGTGGAGATGACCATTCACGAAATGGCAGCGCAAGGCAAAGAGCCGACGTTCTGTATGGGGGATGATATTCCGCTGGCTGTGCTGTCAGAGCGTCCGCACCTGCTCTACGACTATTTCAAACAACGCTTTGCCCAGGTGACCAACCCGGCGATCGATCCCTTGCGCGAAAAGCTGGTGATGTCTCTCACGATGCAATTGGGCGAACGGGACAACCTGCTAGAGGCAAAGCCAGAGTATGCCAATTTGCTGCGCCTAGAGTCTCCGGTTTTGAGCGAACCTGAACTCGATCACATTCGGCAATCGGGGTTTGAGACCGCGAGTTTGTCAACCTTATTTGCGGTGGTAGAAGGCCCGGAAGGACTCAACCGCGCTGTGAGCCAACTGTGTCAAGTGGCGGCAGAGGCGGTGCGTTCTGGCAAAAAGATTTTGATTTTGAGCGATCGCTTAGACAAAACGGGCGACTCGGCTCGGCTGACCGATGAACAGAGCTACATTCCCCCCTTGCTTGCGGTGGGTGCCGTCCACCATCATCTGATTCGTCAAGGGTTGCGGATGAAAGCCTCGCTCATCGTGGATACGGCGCAAGCGTGGAGTACGCATCACTTTGCCTGTTTGGTGGGCTATGGCGCGAGTGCCGTTTGCCCGTATTTAGCGCTAGAAACTGTGCGATCGTGGTGGTCAGATGCTAAGACCCAAGCCATGATGGAGCGCGGCAAACTCAAACCAGCAAGCGTCACAGCCGTGCAGGCAAATTATCGCAAAGCTGTTGAAGATGGACTGCTCAAAATTCTCTCGAAAATGGGAATTTCACTGCTATCGAGCTATCAGGGTGCCCAAATTTTTGAAGCGATCGGCATTGGCGGCGATCTGCTCAATATAGGATTTTCTGGCACAGCGTCGCGCTTGGGTGGCTTGAGCCTCGACGAATTGGCGCAAGAAATTTTGTCGTTCCACAGCCGCGCTTTCCCTGAACTAACGGTGAAAAAATTGGAAAACTACGGGTTTGTGCAGTACCGTCCTGGGGGTGAGTATCACATGAACAGCCCAGAATTGGCAAAGCACCTGCATAAAGCCGTCGCCACGAAAAGCGTTGATCACTACACGCTGTATCAGCAGCATTTAGCCAATCGCCCATTGACAGCGCTGCGAGATTTGCTCGATTTTACGAGCGATCGATCGTCAATTTCGATGGATCAAGTCGAACCTGCCAGCGAAATTGTGAAGCGCTTTTGCACAGGAGGCATGTCGCTTGGGGCGCTCTCCCGTGAAGCTCACGAAGTCCTGGCGATCGCCATGAATCGGCTCAACGGCAAATCTAACTCTGGCGAAGGCGGCGAAGATCCGGTTCGGTTCAAAATCCTCAACGATGTAGAGCAGGGGCTTTCGCCCATGTTGCCCCATCTCAACGGCTTGAAGAATGGCGACACGGCAAACTCATCGATCAAGCAAGTTGCCTCCGGGCGATTTGGCGTCACGCCAGAATATTTGATGAGCGCCAAGCAAATCGAGATCAAAATTGCTCAAGGGGCAAAACCAGGGGAAGGCGGTCAATTGCCTGGTCCTAAAGTGAGTCCTTACATTGCCATGCTGCGTCGCTCAAAGCCCGGAGTAACTCTGATCTCGCCGCCGCCTCACCATGATATTTACTCCATCGAAGACCTATCTCAACTGATTTTCGACCTGCACCAAATAAACCCAAAGGCACAGGTCTCGGTCAAGTTGGTGGCAGAAGTGGGAATCGGCACGATCGCTGCCGGGGTTGCCAAGGCAAATGCCGACATCATTCAAATCTCTGGACACGATGGCGGCACGGGTGCATCGCCGCTTAGCTCGATCAAACACGCTGGTAGCCCGTGGGAACTGGGGCTAACCGAGGTACATCGCGCTTTGATGAACAACCAGTTGCGCGATCGCGTTGTGCTGCGCGTCGATGGCGGCATCAAAACGGGCTGGGATGTGATGATGGCGGCGCTGATGGGCGGTGAAGAATTTGGCTTTGGCTCGATCGCCATGATTGCTGAAGGCTGCATCATGGCTCGGATTTGCCACACCAACAACTGTCCCGTTGGGGTTGCTAGCCAAAAAGAAGAACTGCGAAAGCGGTTCCCCGGCACTCCGGAGCATGTCGTTAACTTCTTTTTGTTTATCGCTGAGGAAGTGCGATCGCTGTTGGCTCGGCTCGGTTACGCTTCTCTTCGGGATCTGATCGGACGCGCGGATCTGCTGAAGCGGCGCGAAGGCATCGAACTGACCAAAACCAAAACGCTGAATTTAGACTGTCTGACACAGCTACCGGATACTCGCCGCGATCGCAGTTGGCTCGATCATGAAACCGTTCACAGCAATGATCATGGTGTGGATGATGATCTGCTGGCGGAGGCTGAGGTGCAAGCTGCGATCGCGAGCCAGTCTAACCTGACTAAAGACGTGGTGGTGGTGAACACAGATCGGACGGTCGCCACTAGAATTGCAGGTGCGATCGCGGCAAAATACGGCAACTCTGGGTTTGGCGCTCAGGTCACGCTAAATTACAGGGGCAGCGTCGGTCAAAGCTTTGGCGCGTTCAACTTGCCCTGCATGACGCTAAACCTGGTCGGTGAAGCAAATGATTATGTGGGCAAGGGCATGCACGGCGGCGAGCTTGCCATCAAACCGTCATCCGATGCAACCTATGATCCATCGCGAAATGTGATCATCGGCAACACCTGTCTCTATGGTGCGACCGGGGGTCGCCTTTTCGCCAATGGTCAGGCAGGAGAACGGTTTGCCGTTCGCAATTCCTTAGCCGAAGCGGTGGTCGAAGGGGTTGGGGATCACTGCTGCGAATACATGACGGGCGGCGTTGTGGTAGTTCTCGGTCGGGCAGGGCGCAACGTTGGCGCAGGCATGACCGGCGGACTGGCGTATTTCTTGGATGAAAATGACACCTTCCAAGCCAAAGTGAATTCTGAAATTGTGAAAGTGCAACGGGTGACTGCGCCTGCTGGTGAGCAACAGTTGAAGGCGTTGATTCAAGCCCACTGCGATCGCACGGGTAGCCCCAAGGCAGAAGTCATCTTGGCGAACTGGTCAACCTATCTGCCGAAGTTTTGGCAAGTTGTTCCACCGTCTGAAACAGATACACCAGAAGCAAACCCGGATGTGGTTAAAGTTGCAATGTCGGTATAATGCCCTCGCACCAAACCCCAAAAGCAGAGGTACCCTTTGAGTCTCTGCTTTTCCGCACTAGTGTCGCTGGCTTCTAATCCCGCCGTTTGCTAGACCAGGAGGCTGGCTGTTTTTGCTTGATAGAGGGTGACGATCGCACCTAATACTTCCTCAATGGTGAGATTGTCGCTCTTAATCTCGATCGCATCGTCTGCTTTTCTTAGCGGTGAGATTGCGCGGGTGCTATCTTGGCGATCGCGCTCTGCGATCGCCCGTTCTAAATCACCCAATGTCACATCCGACTGACCCAAATTCTTCAGGTCTACTTGCCTCCGTCGTGCTCGTTCTGCAATCGAAGCGGTCAGAAAAATTTTCACTTCAGCATCGGGGAAAACATGAGTTCCAATGTCGCGCCCATCGATCACGATGCCCCCGCGCTGCCCATAATGTTGCTGTTGTCTCACCAGCACTGCCCGCACCGCCCCTTGAGCCGCGATCGCAGACACTCGCGCCGTCACTTCGGGTGTGCGGATGGCTTGCGTCACATCCTCGCCATTGACAAACACCGAAGGACTCGGCGTATTCACAAAATCGATCTGGCATTGGCTGGCGAGTTCGGCAACCGTGGGTTCATCGCCCAGATCGACGCCCGACTTTAAAATAAACCACGTTAATGCCCGATACATGGCGCCCGTATCTAGATAAAACAGACCCAAAACCTCCGCCACTTTTCGCGCCACGGTCGATTTTCCGGCACCCGCCGGGCCATCGATCGCAATCATCGGCTGACGGTTGGCATTGGGCGCAACGCCGTAGGAGCCGCGCAACACACAGTTATCGATCAGCCGCGTCGAGCCAATCCGGGCGGCTAGGGCTAACAAGCCTTCATCAGTTACGGTTTCTAGCGGTTTGAGAGTCATCGGATCAACAAGTTCAATGTATTCGGGGTGAATCACGGGTACGTTCGCAAGTTCTAGTTTTACTGCCTGCACTAAGGTAGCACTCGATCGCTCCCCTGTGCGAAACAGGTTTTGAGCGTTAGCTAATCCTTGATATAAGGCAGTGGCTTGTATCTTTTCTTCATCAGAAAGATATTGATTTCGGGAACTCAGAGCCAGACCGTTTGCTTCTCGTATAATAGGGCACGCAATAATCTCCACAGGCAGCTTCAGATCTTGCACCAACCGCCGAATGATCGCGACTTGCTGAGCATCTTTTTGCCCAAAATAGCTGCGATCGGGCTGCACCAAATTTAAGAGTTTTGTCACAATTGTGGCGACGCCTTCAAAGTGACCAGGGCGAGATCGACCGCATAACCCAGACACCAGGGCTTGGGGGGGCTGAATGTGGGTCTGATCCGAGGCTGTAACGCCCATTTCTTCAGGGGTTGGGGTGAAGAGGACATCGACACCTGCGCCTTCGCAGAGGCTGCGATCGCGCTCTAGTTGCCGAGGATAGCGACTAAAATCTTCGCCCGGCGCAAACTGGAGCGGGTTGACAAAAATACTCACCACCACCAGTTTATTTTCTCGTCTGGCTCGCTCGATGAGGCTCAAGTGCCCGGTGTGCAGCGCTCCCATCGTTGGCACAAAGCCGATTTCAAGGGCGGGGATCGGCATCGGATTGGAGGGCGAATCGCTCGATCGAGGCTGTTTACCCCAACTGAGATCTAAGTAACACCGCAGTCCCGCCACAGTCGAAAACAGCCGCACCGCCACCCCCAGGAATCCCCTACCGTCGCCTTCTCAAGTGTATAGAATTCGCTTCCCACTGACCGAAAACAATGGAATTTTTGTCCAAAGATTTTATGGGCGCATGGTGACACCCTCTGGAGCAAAGAGCCTGAGCGATGAATAGAGAGCGCTAACGCCGGAACCTATCGCTATCGCGCCCCTCTGACCAAGAAAAAGTGGCGTTGCTGAATCTAAGTATGCATCGCAGATCTGCCCTCTCCCTAGCCTTCTCCCAAAAGGCGAGGAAACAAGAATTTTAGCTCTCTTCTCCCCAAGGAGAAGAGTTGGAAAGAAGGGCAAATCATACTTGTCTTCAGCAACGCCGAAAAAGTTAGGTTGGGGGTCTGGTGATAGGTGGAGTATCAGCCCAGGAGCGTGCTGATGATGGTGACATTGGGATTGACGACTTGAAATTGATGGGCTTCGATGGGATCGAATTGCGATCGCACTGATTGTGATTCGATCTTGCATAATGCGAGCAGGACTCTCGGATTTGCCCTCCTCGCATTATGCAACCCCCAAACCTCTAACGATCGCACTGGAGCCAAAACCACAATGCCATCTCTCGCGTTTGATGCTTATCTCAAGTCGATTCAAAAGAATCTGCAAAAAGGTAGTGAGCGCAGCCATTACCCAGCATTAAAAGATTTGTTGGATGATCCTGCTGTAGGACTAGATGCAGTAATTGAAGAAAAAGGCAACAAAGCCGGGATTCCAGACTTTACGGTAAGGCGGCGAGAGTTGTTGACGGGTTATGTAGAGGCTAAAGATGTGGGGTTAGACCTAGATCAGGTTGAAAAGACGGAGCAGTTGCAACGATATCTAGAATCGTTTCCCAACTTGGTGTTGACCAATTATCTAGAGTTTCGTTGGTATGTAGATGGGAAGCGCAGGCAGAAGGAGGTTTTAGCAGAGCGCAATGGTAGCAATCTGCAAGCTAAGAATGCTGACAAAATTTCTGCTCTGTTGGATCAGTTTCTCAACTATACGGGCGAAATTATCAGCAGCCCTGAAGACCTAGCGCGGCAGATGGCGAGGTTGACAAAGGCGATTCGGTTGGCAACAACAACGGCTCTTGATGGGGAAGAAATTGGGGGCGATTTGCATCAACTGAAGCAGGGCTTTATTGAGGTGTTGTTGCCCGATTTGAATGATGCAGATTTTGCGGATATGTATGCTCAGACGATTTCTTATGGGTTGTTTGCGGCAAGGGTGGGTCATGTGCAAAAGCCGGGAGGTGAGGCGTTTACTCGGCGGACAGCTGGCACGTATATTCCGGCAACCAATCCTTTTTTGAAGCGGTTGTTTAATACGATCGTAGAAACCGATGCGGTGAGTCAGATTGATTGGGCGATTGATGACTTGGTGGAGGTGCTGTCTCAGGTGGAGATGGGCAGCATTTTAGAAAATTTTGGGCAGCGAACTCGTCAAGAAGATCCGGTTGTGCATTTTTATGAGACGTTTTTGGCGGCGTATAATGCGGCTTTGCGGAAGAGTCGGGGCGTTTATTATACGCCTGAACCTGTGGTGTCTTTTATTGTGCGATCGGTAGATGCGATTTTGAAAGATCGCTTTGATTTGCCGTTGGGTTTAGCTGATAACGCTAAAGATCCGGTGACGCAAAAGCCCAGAGTGCAAATTCTTGATCCGGCAACGGGGACGGGCACGTTTTTGTATGAGGTGATCAAGCAGATTTATCGCAATCTGGAAGACATTGGTATGGCGAATCAGTGGGATAGCTATGTGAAAGATAATTTGCTAAATCGGTTGTTTGGGTTTGAGTTATTGATGGCTCCTTATGCGATCGCTCACCTCAAACTCGGTCTAGCACTTCAGGAACTCGGCTACCAATTTAAGGGCAAACAACGACTAGGCATTTACCTCACGAATACGTTAGATGAAGCACTCAAAAAATCAGAGATTTTGTTTGGTCAGTTTGTCGCACAGGAAGCAAACGAAGCCTCAGAAATTAAACGCGATGCCCCGGTAATGGTGGTGTTGGGCAATCCCCCTTATTCAGGACATTCGGCAAACAAAAGTCAGTGGATCGAGGGTTTGTTGCGCGACTATTATCAAGTAGACGGGATGCCATTAGGAGAGCGAAATTCCAAATGGTTACAAGATGACTATGTGAAATTTATTCGGTTTGGGCAATGGCGAATTGACAGGACGGGTTCTGGCATTCTGGCATTCATCACCAATCACGGCTATCTTGATAACCCAACCTTTCGAGGAATGCGCCAGAGTTTAGAGCAAACCTTTGATGAGATTTACCTGATGGATTTGCACGGCAACAGCAGAAAAAAAGAAGTTTCTCCCGATGGCTCCCCGGATAAAAATGTATTTGATATTCAGCAAGGGGTAGCAGTTTGTTTGATGGTTAAATATTCCAAGGAGAAAGCAGCATGAAACGAGTTCAACAATTCACAGCAATTATTGAGCGTGGAGGGAATGGTTACGTATCACTGTGTCCAGAACTGGACATTGCCAGTCAGGGGAATTCGGTAGAAGAAGCAAAAAACAATTTGATTGAAGCTCTGCAACTTTTTTTTGAAGTAGCTGATTCTTTAGAAATACAGAATCGCTTGCATACAGAAGTTTTTGTGACTCGATTGGAGGTTGCTATTGGGTAAGCTGCGAGTTTTGTCAGGCTATTTTCTAGAGCATGATTATGATAGCTAAGTGGAAAAATGTTCTAAGGAGAAACCGTAATGAAATGGTGCGTTGTGCTTGAAACCGATTTTGAAATGGGAGATTGGTCTGTTTGGTGTCCAGAATTGCCAGGTTGTGTTTTGGCTGGAGAAACAGAAGAAGCGTTAGAGAATATTCGTGAAGCGATCGCTCTTTATCTTGAACCGGCGAAATCTCAATCGCCAGCTTCAAGTGATTGTGCCCTACCACAAGGGGCGCGATTTACCGATTGGGACACTCCGCAACATTATGATGGGTGCTGACATTCCAGAAACCGAATGGAAAACTGAGTGAAGTAATTTATGACCAAGTTTTATCACACTGATCTCTGGGGTTCACGAGAAGATAAAGATCGTTATCTTCAGGAGCATGATATTACTACAGTTGAGTGGACAGAAATCTTTCCAAAATCTCCACTCTACCTTTTTGCTCCACAAGATCAAGACTTACGGCTAGAATACGATCCAGGTTGGCAAATTAATAAAATATTTCCTATTAACACTCTTGGATTCCAAAGTCACCGAGATGATTTTGCGATCGCATATAGTCAAGAACAACTTCAACAGAGACTTCAAGAATTTAGAGATACACGATTTTCTGACGAGGAAATTAGAAGTAAATATGCTCTTAAGGATAATCGAGATTGGAGCTTAACCAAGGCAAGGCAGAGAATACGGCAGATACAAGACTGGAAAAGGTGGTTGATCAAATTTTTCTACCGACCTTTCGATTTGCGTTCTTGCTACTTCAGCACAATTGCAATGGATTATCCCAGAGTTATTTTTCAACAACATTTTACTGAAGAGAACATTTTTCTGAATGTTGTCAGACAAACTAAAGCTGATGACTGGCGACATGCATTTGTAGCTAATACTCCAACTCCTGCACTGTATGTTGAATTAAAAGATGGCAGTAATGCTTTTCCTCTTTACCTCTATCCTGATATTGCCAATCAACAAAGTCAATTGTTTGTTGAAAAATCTCCAAATTTGTCTTCAGATTTCATCACAGCAATTCGAGAAAAGCTTGGCTATGTCCCCACTCCAGAAGCCATCTTTTACTACATCTACGCCATCTTCCACAGTCCCACCTATCGCGATCGCTATGCCAAATTCCTAAAAAGTGACTTTCCCCGTGTGCCGTTAACCAGCAGCGATCACCTGTTCAAAGATCTGGGCACAAAAGGTCAGGCGTTGGTAGAACTGCACCTGATGAAATCGAAAAAACTCAACAAGCTCATTACTAAAATGGGCGGCAATGGCGACAATGCCGTTACTGAAGTGACTTATAAACCGACAGAGCAGCGAGTTTATATTAATGGCGATCGCTACTTTGAAGGCATCGCCCCCGAAGTTTGGGAGTTTAAGATCGGCGGTTATCAAGTGTTAGACAAATGGCTAAAAGATCGTAAAAAAGCCAAACGTACTTTATCTTTTGATGATGTCTTGCACTATCAAAAAGTTGTTGTTGCCCTCAAAGAAACCAGGCAGATCATGCAAGAAATTGATCAACTGATTCCTGGTTTTCCGATCGAGTAGAATTTGATCACCGCATCTAAAACTTGATATTGCAAGTCTCTACATTTAGGAAGTTGAATACCCTTCTGCAGCAAGCTTGAATAATTAGAGAATTGCCTGCCTTCTTACGAGAATGTAGGCAATATCTTGGCTTGGGCTAATTAATAAGATAGAGGAATGAAATGCCAGTTCTGTTGCAGATTATTGGCACCGTACTTGTGGTGATTGCTCTCGCAGACATTTACCTCACTGTATTGCACCCCCGCGCTGAAAGCAGTTTGCTGAGCATTGCTGTAGCTAGAGGCATGTGGTGGCTTTTTTGCTCTGCCACCCAAGGCTTACCAAAGCGCCGCGATCGCTTCCTTTCATATGCAGGATCAACTATTATTGTCACCCTCATTGGGGTATGGGTTGTGCTGCTTCTATTAGGGTTTGCTCTGATTATTTGGACTGGGCTAGGCACCGCTATTCAAGCTGAACAAGGGGAAACCCCAACAGATTTCGCGACTGCCATCTACTACGTCGGCTTTTCCCTGGCCACCCTAGGCACCGGCGACCTAGTTCCTCAAACGACAGTGTATCGATTACTGATAGTGTTGAAGAGCATTTTGGGATTTTCGGTATTTACCTTAACTTTGTCCTATTTTGTGTCGGTTTATAACAACCTTACTAGCCGCAATACTGTTGCTCTAAGTTTGCACCACCGTACAGCCGATACCGCAGACTCAGCAGAGCTTTTGGCTCGTTTAGCAGCCGATAACAATATTACTACTCTGCATCAGGATATTTCAGAAATTGCCCGGAATTTGACGGGTCTTCTGGAGTCGAACAATTCCTACCCGGTGCTACTTTATTTCCGCTACCGTCAGGCTTACTACGCTTTGCCTCGCATTGCTTATCTAACCATGGACACTGCTACCCTAATTAGGAGCGCTCTAGATCAAAAGCAGTATCGCTCAGTTACAGAATCTTCTGGCACAGCAGAACTCTGGTTTGGGGGGATTCACCTACTAGAGGAATTGTGTCAGACCCTCTTGCCCAAGGTTAGGATTCAGTCTCAGGAACCCAACGAACCCAGGTGGCGAGAGCATTACTACCAGGCGCTAGAAAGGTTAAGGGCAGAGGGAATCAAAACAACTAATGACCCAGAAGCAGGCGCTGACTCCTACATTTCGATGCGCCATCAATGGGCACCCTACCTGGCAAAGCTGATGAAGTATATGGTCTATGAGCCGCGTCGTGTAACCCCTGCTGAGTACTGATTTGACCCATCTAACCCTGGGGAACAACCGTCACGTTCAGGTCACATTTGCGATCGCGCCTGAAAGGTAACGTGAACACCTTCGGAGGAGCATCATTAGCGCAACGAATAGCCATAATGGTATCTCATATCCAATTGATTTTTCACGGCGACAGATCCTCGACCCCCCTGCCTACGGCATCCCCCCTTGGTCAGGAAAGACTTTCCGACTCCTCTCCTGACTCAGGGCGGGTTGAGGGAGGTCGCAGGGCTGTAGCATTTACAGATTAATTTGGTATCAAGCATTGTTTCGACAGGAAAACTTTTGTCCATTATATAAAAAGAATTTTCAATGAAAACAGGAATAGAAATAACAACACTGCAAAAGAGAGTTAGATCAAAAAGTTAAATCACAAAAATCAATGCTGTAAACCCTAATGCAGGAGTCAAGCAGACTTTAGCACTCGCTGCCGAAACTCAGCCGCTTTACGGGCATCCGGAATGCTAGATGCCAACGCCTCAACAAAGGCCTCAGACGACCATGACGCAGTTCCCGTAGGGCAAGCACGGATCGCTTCTCGCTGCCCAGTCACCATCCATTTTGCGATCGGCCCAATTACCAGCGTCAACTCATACTCACAGGTTTGAATAAATTTCTCATCAATGCCTTGGCGATCGCGCGAGTCTGCAATGCCACGCCCGTGCCCCTCAGAAGGAGGATTGAGCGACTCTACCAGCGCCGGGGGCTGAGATACAGTCGGGGGTGTAGCCGTTGGAACTGCCGCACTCAACCGTTGCTCAACCACCGCGCATTGCTGAGGAGAAAGATAATCTGACAGCGTTGCTACGAGTCCCGCAACGCTGGAGATGTGCGGCGGAAGATGGCTGAGCAAAACCGGGGTGATCGGCCCCACTACATCGAGCAAAACAGACTCAACAATTGCTAACGATTCGGCAGATAATACGATGTCTGGCGCAGACTCATGGGGCGGCGTGTGCTCTGAGCTAGGGTGCGAAAGAGCCGGTGATGGGTGAGTGGGAGAACCGGAGGCATCGGCAAGTGGCTCTGGCGAGGATTCGCTGGGTTCGGCTATGCGCGATCGCGCGGCTTGCTGGATCGCAAATTGGGCTTGCTGCTCAAACGTGGCGCGTTGGGCGGCGGGTACGAGCAGTAACAACTCCTCAATCAACCCCTGCGGATCATCGGCTTGGGCAGCAGCTTGAGCCATAACCAGGGGCGCGACAGGGCCCACCAAAGAGAGCAGAATCGGTGTCAAACGTTCTGCTAGGTCAGAAACCGGCAGAGTTGTCTCGGCGATCTCGATCGCAGGTGTGCCGATCTCAAGCAACGGCTGGGCGGGTGCTTTGGGCATCTCTAACAAAGCCGCAGTAACCTCTAGGGGCGCAGCACTCTCGCGCTCTGGCGGAGTCGAAGAACCATCGATTCCCAACGTCGAGGGCAACACTTCGATCAAGCCTTGGGTTCCTGACAGCCAAAGATGGCACATTAACCCCAATCCATCGAGATTTGTTTGCAGCTTGGCGAGCAGGCTTGCGATCGACAATCCCGTACGAGGATTTGCGGCAATCAAGGCTTCTAACAGCACCTGAGCAAATAGTTCTGGCTCATCTAACGGAGAGGCGCAGGCAAGAATACACTGCCCATAATCTGAAGCAATTTTGAGATCTTCCAGCCAATCTTCTAGCCCTACCGCCCCCGGACAATCGAGAATCACAATTTGTTGCGCCGTGGGCGATCGCCGCAATTCCTGCCGGAGCCACGCTCGGCTAATCTGAACACCATCGCCCAACACGAGCCAAGAATCGCCATCTGCCGAGGTGGCAATGCTGCCCCGCAGGTAAAGCAACCGGGTGGCAATCTGCTGCATTCCCGCACTGATCTGAGGCTTTGGCAAAGCGGGATCAGACTGGAGAAAGCGCGCGATCGCAGTTCTCACCTCCAACCACGAACAATCAAAACTTGGGCGATCAGCCGGTGGAAAGCACTCTAAATCAAAGCTACCGTTGTGGTGCAGCACGTCTGCAAATGCCATGCTGAGCGGATAGTGCGTCAATCCGTTAATCAAGAGTGCCTGTCGTTCTTGCCAAAACTGGGTCGTTTTAGGCTTGAGTCCCAAAATCGTTTCGCCGACTCCTTCAACAATCCGCTTCGGGGTCTGCAACGAATATTCTGAATGAAACTGCGAGTCGCCTTTGTTGCGCTTTTGCTGGTTGACCAACCGCAACTGCTGATTGGTTTGCTCTACATACTGAAGTGTCTGGTGATAAACATAGCGGTAGAGTCCATCCGCATCGATCACGCCGTGGGCATCTGCCGCCTCGCCTCGCAACCCGCGCATCAGGTAATAGCTAAACACCCCATGACCCAAGTCAGGAAATTCCCAGGATTGCTGCCCTTGATCGCACGACAGCAGCGCATAAAACCCGCGACTTTTAGCGGCGCGCTGTCTCAGCAGGTCTAGCAATTGTGGCGTCGGATTCAGCAATGCCGGATCAACCGCCTGCCCTTTCGCACCTTGTAAGGTGATATTGCCACTATGACAGGCATCGAGCCAAACGATCTGGCTGTGGGCGCTACAGTCTCCTAGCTGCTGTAGCATGTTTTGAAGACATAACCCTGTCGATGGCGCATTCTGTTTTTGGGTATTTGCAAGACACAGCACCGTCTGATGGCTGGCGGGATCTACGATGCCATGTCCTGAAAAATAAGTGAGGATGGTGTCTTCTGCTTTGGCTTCTGTCACCAGTCGCTGCAAACTGGCTTGAACGGCGTCTAATGTTGGCTTGTTGGAGACTAAATCGTGATGAATCAGAAATTCTTTTTGGGGAAATGCCTGAGTTGCGGCGGTTAGGGCTTCGCCTAGCCCTTGGCAATCTAGAGCAGCGTACCGCAAGGTGGGCAGAGTTTCGTCGTCGTAATGATTGACCCCAATCAGGAGCACCCACAGTTTTGCTCTGCCCGTTTCTAGGGCAAACGCAAATCGACTAGCACCGACACCCACTGGAGGCATTTCTTAACCCGCTCAACACACTAAAGAACAGTCCATCGACTCCGAAGCATTTGACATTTCGTTCTAACCTTTCGTTCCAACCTAGGGGTTCAGAGTACAGAGCTTTACAGTTAACATTACATCTCAAACCGCCGAGATGCGGCAACCGTAGTTATAAATTAAACTTCTCAAATTTTATGATTTACACGTTCAAAACGATCACGTAGGCGTCAGATCACGTCTTTGCGTTTTTGGAGGTAGAGTGCGATCGCAAGATAGGCGATCGCACTTGCGCCCAACATTGCCCAATTCAACCCCAAGTTTTGCCAAGTAGCATCATACACAGCATTAACCTGAAGTGGTTGAGCGATCGGCGCTCTACCCGGAATCTGAATCGCTTCAGGGATCATCTGATTCACGTCTACCAATGCGCCATACGCGCCGACAGACCATCGACTCACCATCAGCCAAGATAGCTGGGTTGGCAAGCCTTGTAGCTCGAATAAAATGCCAGAAAAAATCAGTTGAGGAATCATAATCAGCGGCAGAGCATTGTTCGCCTGGTTTTCAGTTTTAACAACCGTAGAGAGGAGCAATCCTAAGCAGAGGCTACTAAAGAGGGTGAGAAAGTTGGTCATGCCTAGCCCAAAAACCCAGGGCAACAGGTCGGGGGCAGGCGAGTGAAGGCTGAGCAAAATTGCAGCGATCAGCAACAGGGTTTGCACAGCGGCAATGCCAGAGCGAATCAGCACTTTTGAGCCGAGGTAAGGCAGTAACCCCAAATTGACCAAGCGCTCGCGGGCGTAGATAGGAGCTTCTTTGACAATCTCTTGGGCAGAACAGGAAATGCCGACCCAAATCGCAATGCAGCTAATCACAAGGAGCGTTCGCAAGCTGAGCGAGGCGTGCATGGCGTCTTGCGGCGTAACGGGGATCAACGGATCGCGGGTCTGCACTGCCAGATAAATGAGTGCGATGCCAATTGGCCCAGTGAGCAGTGCCAAGCCTAAACTCATGCGATCGCGCATCACCAATTGCCCATAGCGCTGGCTCAGCAATCTCAGTTGCTGAACCGGAGAATAGCGTCGTTGAGATCCCATGTTTGATGGCGCAGATCGGTTAGAAGACTCCCTCCCAACCGGATTTAGCGCTAAATGGTGAGACTGAGACTGATGAAATTTGGTTGCCCAGTGCTGCACGGTTGCGTGAACGTCTTGCTTGGTTTTGCCCTGATCAAGCTTGATGTAAATGTCTGCAAAATACTTTAAATCAGCCTCTGGCATCTCGAAAAAGTCGAGCGCGCCTTGAGGCGACCCAAAATAGCAAAGTTTGCCGCCTCGACCCATAAAGGCAATGCGATCGCACGCTTCTAAATTTGCCGTGGCGTGAGTCACCAAAATCACCGTACGTCCTTGGTCTGCCAACTCGCGCAGCAGATTCATCATTTCTTTGTCAAGCCCTGGGTCGAGTCCAGAAGTCGGTTCATCGAGAAAGAACAGTTTTGGATCGGCAAGCAGTTCGACGCCAATGCTAACTCGTTTTCGCTGCCCACCGCTTAAGTCACGAATAAACGTATGTTTAACATGGTGGAGTTTGATTTGCTCTAACGTTTTCTGCACAATTTGCTTAGCATTGGTATCTGCTGGCAATCGAAGTTTGCACGCATACAGTAAAACTTCTTCTACCGTTAAGTCGCAATGCACAATATCATCTTGCGGCACATAGCCCAACTGAGAGCGATACAAATCAAAGTGTTGCCGTAGATCATCACCATTCAAATAAACTTTTCCAGATGTTGTCGGTTCTATTCCCAATAGCGTTTTCATCAGTGTAGATTTTCCAGCACCACTGCCCCCCACCAATGCGACCAACTGCCCCGGCTCGATTGAGAGGGAAACATCGTCTAAAATCACTCGTTCGGTGTTGAGTTTATCCGTCACTTTGCGAACGAGATGCGCGGCGTCGAGACGAATCTGATTACCGCGATCGGCAAGTTCCAAGATCCCGTGCTGATAGACCAGCGTAAACGGACCAATCCGAATGCGATCGCTCTCATGCAGTTTTGCAAACCGCTCGACCCGTTGCCCATTCACAAAGGTGCCATTGGTGCTGTGATCTTGCAGGGTAAACCCACCATCTGGTGTAGCGTAAACGGTGGCATGGCGACGAGACACCACCGGCGATTCTAACGTCATTGAGGCATAGCGAGTCGCATCAGGTTCTCGCCCAAGTTCTACCGGGGTTTCTCGTAGCCGTTTCAAATCCAACCGTAGATTACTGGGCGTGACGGTGGGGCTACTTGCCGGATCAATGTACGTCAATTTGATCTGATTACTGGCATCTTGCCCGATTTCTAATTGTGTTCCATGCTTGAGCACATAGCCCTGTTCAGAAATTTGAGTATGGCGAATAAAAATGCCATTTCGACTAGTACTATGACCATCACCATCATAGATCCGATAGTGATCGCCTTCCCGTTGTAAAACGGCTTGCCTTCTTGATAGCACATCCCATCCTTGTTCGGGAATTTCCAAGTCTGACCAGGTGCGATCGCGCCCCAAAAAATACCGGGCTTCTTGCAACTGAAAGCGCAACACCTCTCCGTGATTGTCTAATTCAATAAAGGGCTGAGCTTGGCTGATCAGGGTGGCGTTGTGCAAGGTCTCAATCATGGCAATACTCCCAAACATGGCGTGCTGAAAATGCCTTCATCTGTCTCTACGACAAGGATCAGGGCGTTATGCAAGGTGCGATCGCCCATTAGGGCTGAAAAAAGCCTCTCTTCTAGGTCAAAAGAGAGGCTAAGGAGGAAACCCAAGGTTATGAATTGTATTTATCGCCCGATCGCTTGCCTAATTTGTGGCTGCAATGTTTGCCCCAACTGCTGGAGCACAGGAGCCTGCCCTGCCCGAACTTGACCCGGTTGAGAAAGCCCCGGTTGAGGTAAGCCAGGAACGCCTTGCGGTAACGGTTGCGGCATCGACTGGGACGGCAAAATTTGATTTGGGATCTGCATTCCCTGCTGCAACACATGAGCGGGAAGCTGCATCATTTGCTGAGGAAGCGACCCCCCAACGGCTCCGGTTCCGGGTGCGAGAACTCGACCTGCTGGCGGAGAGGAGATAGGAGGTATACCATTGGGCAACGGCGAGCAAGATAAAACGCAAAGCTGCACATTATTTCGGCTTAAGCCTTGATCTAAAAGTCGTACGCTTGGTTCTATCGACAAGCCGCGCTGAAGCACTGAACCCAAGAGCGGAATCTGTGAAACATCAAGCGCAGAAGCTTTGGTTGGGCTAAATGCCATCATTCCTAGTAAAATAGGAAGCATTCCACTAAGTTTAACGATGCGTTGAATTGAATGAGACATGGTATGACCTCTTTAGCGTTGTAAGATAGTGATAATTACGTTAGAGAACTGGTTTGCTTTTTAATTGTTCTATTGATTGATACGACTGCTTTAAATCTTTTATGCAATCTATTCTGAAATTAGAGTCGTAACAATTGACGTTGAAATTCAATCGCTTGATGTTGATTGGGAATCTTTTCTGCCAATGCTGTGACCAATGCTTCGGAGGTAAGAGACATTTGCTCTGGGTTGCCGTTGCGATCGCGCCACTCACGAATCACTTGATTCACTAAAAAAGCGGCGATTGGTCCAATATAATTCATCAGTTCCTGTTCGCAACGGTTGATAAATATCGGGTTTAACGACAACGCCGCAGGCGGACTTACCCGCAGCGGCGGTGCGGTCTGCTCAATATTGGTTTGCTTCGTGTTGGCTCGATTGGTGTTGGCTTGATTAGTGTTGGCTTGATTAATTGGCAAAGCCGGACGGCTCACAACAGTGACTGGATCAGCAGACTGGCTGCCATCGGTTAGATCGCGCAACGATCGCTCCTCCAACACTGCCAAAATATCCTGGGCTGAGGAATACCGTTCACTGGGCTTATTTTCCAGCATAGTGTTAAGCATGTCAGCAAAGCGATCGCTAACGGTTGCAAAATTGCGCCATTGCCACTCTAGCGATCGCGGATCAATCAAGGCTTGAGGTGCTTTTCCAGTGAGCAACACAACCGCAGTTACTGCCAGGGAATATAAGTCACTGTTGGGAAAACATTGACCCATCCAAAGCTGTTCATGGGGCGCGTAGCCAATCTTACCCACGACAGAATGCTTGCGCGAATAAATAGGTTTTGTTTCTGGTTCCGGCTTGGTTTCGTCACCGTTATACGGCATATTAATTGTCCATTTGCCAACCCCAAAATCGATCAACATTGGAACATTGTGATCTTGATGGAGCATGATGTTGTCAGGGGAAATATCGCGATGAATGATGCCGCGATCGTGAATGTAAGTTAACACCGGAAGCAACTGCTGCAACCATTCAACAATCTCAAGCTCAGAGAAGGCTTCTCCTCGCTGCTGGCGCTCTCTCAGCAACGATGAATAGGTGCGACCTTTGACAAATTCTTGCACCAAAAAGAGGCGCTCGTCTTCCTCGAAATAAGCGAGAAACTTGGGGATTTGAGCGTGTTCAAGTTGGTGCAAAATTTTAGCTTCTTGCTCAAACAAATCGCGCGACTTTTGCGTTTCATAATCGCCTATTTTATGAGGCAAAAACTCCTTCAACACGCAGAGTTCGTCAAAGCGGTATTGATCGGCGGCTAAATAGGTTCGCCCAAAGCCCCCTTGACCGAGAATTCGTTGCACCAGATATCGATTGCCCAGCATTGCCTGCGGAGAAACTCCCGAATCTGAGGCAAACAAAGAATGGGTAATGTGTTCTAGTGACCCATCCACATAAAGCTTAAGCGGAACCATTTCGGTTCTACCGTTAGATTGCACCTTGGCATAAACAATTTTGACAAAGGCATCGCCTAACTGATGCTCAACCATTTTAACCTCCTATAACTAGCTCTCTAATCCTCCGATGCGGTGAAACGATCGCTTCCATAAAATGACGGTTTCGCTTCCAATTTTTAATAAGACTGACTTAAGAAGATTATGCAGATCGGGTCATAGCGATCGCTGCGGGGATGGGGTCAACCAAACGTTGAGGCTGATCGCTTTTAAATACTCTCGTCTAAAGCAGCTATTTGAGCCAAGATCAATCTCAACTAAGAATTTTCCTGAAATTCAGAAACCCCTATTATATAAGGATTATGAGCATTTTCAAGAGCCGAATTTTAGAAAAAGCCTAGCGATCGCTGCATAAACCCAATCGAGGAGTCGTAGTGCTGAGTGTGAGAGAAAACAATCCAAACTCACAAGATTCAAAACCACGAAATTCATCACTAGCGCAACCACATTTATGGCGAACGAGTTGAAAAAGAAAACGAAAAACTCAACGCAATGTGCATAAGTTAGAAATCGAATTGTGACGAATCAGCGAAGCGGAATCTTCTCTAACAAAAACAAACCTTATTCAGTGAAAGGAAATACCACCATGTCATCTGTAAAAGCAATCAAGCTATCAGTCTTCGGTCTTCTGTCTGCTGCATTCGTGTCTACTCCAGCCTTTGCCCAAAACGCAGCTTCTGTTGTTCAAACCTCTGAACAAAGCGCCGCTCAAGTTGGTTTAGGCAATGTCGCGATTCAAGGCAGCCAACAAACGGGGATCATCACCCAAACTGGAGCGCCCTTCTTCCCCGTGGGAGATATCAACGGTGCAGTGATACACCAAGGCAATGCTCAAGGTGTTACTCAAGTGGGTGCAGGCAATAGTGCGGTTCAAGGAAATGTGACCACGGCTGAGGTGCTGCAAGGCTCGACGGTCTATCCTTTCCCCTACTATCCGGCTCCTGACATCAATGGTGCTACCGTACTGCAAAGTGGTAGCCAAGGTGTTCTACAGCATGGGTTGGGCAATGCCGCAGTTCAAGGTAATTCCACAGATGCAACGGTTATCCAACATTAGTACCAATCGCACGGTCAACAGTGGATCAAATCTAGCGTAGGCAATAATGCCAACACAACGTAAACGATAAGGCGAACAACGGTTCGATCAGGTTTTACCGATTTCCTGACATCAAAAATCGGGACACCTACTCTCACAAAATAACGTTCACCATTCAACTTAGGAAGGTTCAATCATGTCTGCTAAATTAGTTAAATCTTGCGCTCTGGCTGTTTTCACATCGATCTGCGGATTTGCTGCTGCTCCTGCGTTTGCTCAAGATGCGGCTTCTGTGATTCAAAGTTCCGACCAAAACATTGTTCAAAACGGTAGTGGTAATGTAGCTGTTCAGGGTAATGTTCAGACTGGGATTGTGAATCAGGTTGGTAATGGTGTTGCTTATCCTGGAATTCAGTGCTTTGTTGCTCCTTGCCCTGTTTCTGGAATTAATGGTGCAACTGTTGTGCAGGGCAATCATCAAAATATTCATCAAGTTGGGGTTGGTAACACTGCGATTCAGGGAAATTCTAGCGCTGCAAGCGTGTTTCAAGGTGCAGGCGGGTATCCCTTCCCATACTATGGTGTTCCGGGTATTAACGGTGCTCAAGTTGTGCAAGGCAATGTCCAAGATGCGGCTCAAAGTGGTGTAGGTAACACAGCAATTCAAGGGAACTCCGCCGAGGCGATCGTATTGCAACACTAGTCGAACTTCCACCCTGAACTGTCATCAGGCGCTAGGTTTTGCCGATTTCCTGACTACGCTCCCTAAAAAAATCGGCAACTTCTCGATTCTTAGGTTCAAACGGTTTGCAACGCGATCGCGGCTTTCCTTTTTCCTACCTGCGATCGCAACTCACGTCTATCTTCTTTACATTCTGGAGTCTACTCTCATGTTCAAACCTCTCGGCTTCGGCTTGCTCTCGCTTTCTGTATGCTTGCCCTTTCTGCCGTCTTTGACTTCTGCGGCATCGGCTCAGTGCGTCATGCTAGATGTATCGAATCAACTCGCCATCCATGGGTCTCATACACCCTCTACTCAAGCAAACACAGTTAATATGGCAGCACCCGACGGGTGTGTAGGAGGCGCAGCCGTAACAACCAACGCCCAAACGGGTGTGGCTACTGGTGATGTAACTCAAATTCGCAACAGCAACTCTACCATTACCAACGGCATGGAAGGTGTGCCAAATCTTCCTGGGTTAGGTGGCCCAACAATTCAAATTCCGGTGAATACCCAGGTTGATGTCTACAGCCCTGCCATGGATCCGACCTTTTTGAATGGCATCTTTAGCGGAGTGCCAAAGCCCACCATAAGCTAAGGATGACCTGTGACTTCATCTCCGTAATGCAGAATTTGGGAGCCAACATTAGAAAAATTTCATTCATCGCTGGTCACTGAATTCTGCTTTTGCTTTAGCAATGATCAATTCTTAACTGTGATCGTCATGAACATTCAACCCTTGCTTCACGCTACTTGTGGAACGCTGGCGACTTTTTTGTGTTTTGCTCAAGGCGGGTTCGCGCAGCCCTCACTACAAATCAGCCATAATGGAATAGTGATGCGGTCTGAATCTGCCCCCAGATTAATGAATTTTGGTAAGCCTTCTGCGGGTTCGCCCCATCGCACGCTTGAAAATTGGCGGGTGCGATTTGTGCAAAGAACCCCGGAGGAACCGATGCAAAACCCCAGTTCAAACTTTAGTTCAAACTTCAGTTCAAACCGTTCGCAAGTCAATCTTTCTCAAACATCGCAGGTTTCACAAACTCGTGTTAGCTCAACCCAACAGTCCACTCAACGAACATCAATTACCCTTGCTGCTGCTGCTCTAAAGCAACCTTACCAACTCACCATTTCGGCTCCAGGACTGCAACTGAGCGGGCAAATAAAAGTCAATGGTCAAGTCATTCAGACTTTAAAGGGTGCTCGTACGTCTTTCAATCTTGCTCCCTATCTGTCTAAGGGGACAAAGATTGTTGAAATTAACGGTCACTATTCGCCCATGAATGCACCTGTAAAGATTGAATTTTCGGGAACTGGAACGCGAGTGTTGCACCAGACAAGCGGGAATGGAAGACTAAACCAGATATTAGCGATCGTAGTTCGCTGATGCGATAAAGATTGCAGTTTAAGCATTGCTCTTAGTGAAGTTTGCCCATTGTGAATCCTGTGTGGATACCGTTTTACCATGGGTTTTTACCATGGGTTTTCATAATGGGTTTTCATAATGGGTTTTCATAATGGGTTTTTAATTTTAAATATTCAACTGCTCACACTTGATTGGCTTAACGGTGGACTATGCAATTTCTAAAACATTTCACAATTAAAGCGATCGTTCTCTCTACGATAGGATTGATCGGGGCTGAGGTCGCCACAACTCATGTTGCCCAGGCTCAAGTGGCAACCAGTAACCAAACAAGTGCGATCGGAAGTAACTCGACGTTTAATCAAATTGTTCAATCAAATCCTCAAGTTCAAGTGCCCGTCAACGCTTCTACGTCGGTTAGCATTCCAATTCAACCGTTACAGCTACCCAATGCTTATGTGAATACAGAAAATGATTTTGGGATGAATCTGTCTGTAGGGGCAAACACATTGGATGCGTCAAACGTCACTGTTTCTTTTGGCATTATTTACCAACCCGGTCGTTCTGCTGATCATCGGGCGCGCATGGCTCGCTTACGCACAGAGACCGAGGTTTTGGAAGCCAATAAGAAGACGATCGAGGCGAATCTAGCCCTGCTGCAAACCCAAGTGCAAGAAGCAACGCTCCGGTTACAAAAGCTGAAAGACTTGCCCTAGTGGTCTGTCAAGCTTGAAATGATGGACTGGGAGTCGATGGGAAGATGGGGAATTTAATAATCGGGTTTATCGACTCATGCACTTAGCTCTCCCTCAACTCGAAGTTGACAATCTACTAGAACAATTGGTATTACGTCAAGTGAAACGGTTCTGAACGTTGTGAAAATCAGGTGGAGGGCAGGCGATCGCCAAGCTCTTTTTCTATAACAATCCTCGGTAACGGATAAACACCAAAATCGCCGCCCAAGACCCCAACGCAACTTTGATGGCAACCAAAATGTTGAGCAGGGGAACAACTCCACCACTTATCAGTGCGCCCAATTTGCCGTGGGGCAATTCAACACCGACCAACGTGATCGCTGCTAGCACAATGAAAAGAAGCACTGAAATTTTTTCCCAGGTCGCAGCGTGCCAGCGTTGGTAAATCGACTCCATCCACTCTGAGGATGAGGTAATTGCCACCAGCCCGATCGCAGTTCCACCCGCGACCCCCGCCGCAAACCCACCACCTGGGCTGAGGTGTCCCCGAATCGCCAGTTCAACACCTACGATCGCAGCAATGGTTGCTCCTAGCCGTGCCAGCACGATTGAAGGTTGATCACTGAACTGATAGACGGTGCAGAACGGTCGTTCATTTGCTAGGAGAAACTGGGCACCCATGATAGCGATCGTAAATACGATGACTTCAAAAATCGTGTCATACAGCCGATTTCTGAAAATGATGCCCGAAACTGCATTGGGCACTCCACTATCGTGAATAATAGCCTCGACGATTGAAAGATCTGGCACGTCTGCGATCGCAGACGGCATGATCACAAATTTGATAGACAGGGCGATTCCTGCTGCAATGTAGAGCCATTTCATTTAATGCTTCTCCCCTGAATCTGGTGCGGTAACGTAGGTCAGGCTGGTTGTGGGCGATGATAGATCAGTTTGCAGGATGTCATAAAGACGACGGATGCGAGTTGTGATGGAATAGGGGCGACCTTCAGACTTATGCAGTGAGCGATCGTGCGTGTCGTGATGCGATCGCGCGATACAGGTTACATGAATCTCTTTTTCCAGTAATGCCTGATCTAAAGACTTTGGATCAGCATAGGGGATCAGTTCAAGCCGCAGATGGTACTTGTTGGCAATGGTTCGGAGGTCGGCGATGAGTTGTGCAGAAGGGTCGCCGCTTTCTGCTTGCGTTTCTGCTTTCAGTAACCCGTCTTCTAGGACGCCCAGCCGCATTACTAGCGACGATCGCACCGCCACTGCATAGAGCGTAATCGCCAGCATTGTTCCTACCAATGCTTCGGTCAAGGCTACATCTGCCGCTCCCAAAACGGCGTAGACCAATGCTGCGATCGCGCCCAAAATGCCACGAATCACCAGAGCATTATAAGGGTTGATCTGGATGGTTAGCATAAACGCCGCCAACGGCAGCAGGGCAACAATGAAATAAACATAGCTATCATTCATCATTTCTTCCACTGCTAGAACAATATGCCAACACATACCCCAGCACCGTATTCCAAACCGCTAAGGAAAGGAGAGCAAGAACAAGCAACGACCATTCATTAGGAATTTTGAGGAGCAGACCAAAGATAATGCTCATTGAGCCGAGGGTATCGGCAACCGAAAGGCTGTGCAGTTTGAATAAGATCGATCGCTTGCTGAGCATAGGAAAGGTGCCCCAAAACCAGAAGACAATTCCCAGCCCGATGCAGAAATAGCTCAAGACATTGATCATGAGTCGTTCATCCGTTTGATAAGCTGTGCGAGCAGCATTAATCCGGCATTTCCCACGCTTAAAATGATCACCCCAACAACCCCAATCATCCAATCATCCCGCAAGACAGAGACCACCAAAATCATCACAGATGTCTTGGTGGCAATACTGGCAAACGCCAGCATTTTTTGCCAGATATCGTCATCCTGCCATGCCCCATAGATGGGAATGAGCAACGCTAGAATCATGGCAATCAAAACCAGGTTCATCTCTTTCTGCTCCGTTGCACCCGATGCACTTCGTACCAGCCTTCTTCGTGATATTTCACAACAATAGTTTTGGGGGTAAACGTAATCAGAAAGATATCTAGAAAAACGAGACCGGGCGATCGCCGGGGTTTGGCTCGCTCCATCGTGATATTCTCCTGCATATGGGGACGGAAGATCAGTTCAAAGGCCTCCAGATACGCCTGAGGAATGGCGACTATGATCTCCCACAGCACCCGCAGCCAATCTTTTAATGCACCCAAGGCAGTCTTTCCATGCGGCAATAGCAGGGCAACACAAATGCCAATGATGATATTTGCCACGCTCAAGTTGGCAGTGAGCAAAAACCAAATAACCAGGCGCAAGATTAGGTCAAGAGATCCGATCATATCAGCACCCTCCACAACAGTAGGATCAATATCAAACTCATCATTCCGATCAGGTGATCAAACTGCTCTAGTAAACGCGGCAGTTTGAAAATAGTATGTCGAAAAACCAAAAAATATGCTAACCAACCCAGACCGATCGTTGCCAGAGGTTTGACAATATTCACAATGCTATAAGCTTCGTAATACGCCACATTTGCCAAAACCAAGCCACCAATTAACAGAGTTATCGCTGCCCAAAAACCAGGCTGGAGGTTTTTTCCTTGTTCTTCTTGCTTTTGGTAGGGCAGAAAAATAAATTTAGCAAAAGAGATTGCTGTTCCCAACGCTGCAACGTTCATGCCAATGACTTGCCATGGCAACAAACTTTTCATGGTCAATACCTTTGCCCCAAAGCCAGACAACAGGGGAAAGCCTGAGATTGAAAAACTGGCAATGGCTAGAGCAATCCAGATCGGAGTGTGGATGGGCTGATCTTGCAGTTCTTTGAGATTGCGGCTAGGTAGAACTCCTGCGATGAGAAAAAGTGCCGATTTTACCAAACCGTGGGTCAGCGCATAGAAGCCGCCTACTTCAGGTGCAGCAAGGATAAAGCCCAATTGCGAAACGGTGTGAAACGCCAGCATCCGCTTGGTATCTTTCTCAAAAACGGCATACCCAACTCCTAGCAGAGCCGTTCCTACACCAAATAGCCGGATGATCGGGTCAACCTCTTCGACTAGCAGAGCACAACGGACTAGCGGCAAAACCCCCGCTTTGACTACTACCCCTGACAGCATGGCTGACACAGGCGTTTCCGATTCGGAATGGGTCAACGGCAGCCACAACCCCGATACAAAGATCCCACCTTTAACCAGAAGCCCTAAAAAGATCAGGGCAAGTGCCTCTGGTGGTGCGCCGCGCAGCCCAATAAATGCAAAGGAATGGTTTGCCTGATAGACCAGCCCTGCGCCAACGAGATAAAACAGCATGGCAACGTTGCTGGTAAAGAGATAGCGCAAGCCGACCCAGATCGAGCGATCGCTGCGGGGGTAGGCAATCACCAGAAAGGCGGCAATGCTGATCACCTCCAACGCCACGTATAGACTGATGAAATCTGTACAGACGAACGCAGCATTGACACTGCCATGCAAAATGATGATTTGCATGAAGAAGAACGCAGTCTTACTCCGATGCCAACAGTAGAGAATGACGGCGGCTGTGACCAGCGCGTTGGTGAGAATAAAGAAGCCGCTTAACGGATCAACCAGTAACGTAACGCCAAAGCTATCCAGTAATTGCAGGGTGAGCGGGGGGGTGGTAAAGAGGAATAGCGCGTAGCTAACCGAAGCGATCGCACATCCTAACGAGAAATAGCGATCTATCTTGGGAAGCAGATAAATCACAAACCCCAAAAAAAACGGTAGTGCGATCCATGCGATCGTCAGGGTAATCATGGCGCGTTATTTTTCTCAATCTCGTTGGTTTCTAAAGTAGGATTATCTCGCGCCAGCTTCATCACACCAACCAGCATGAGTGCCTGAATTGAGAAACCAATCACGATCGCAGTTAAGATCACTGCTTGAGGGACTGGATCGGCGTAATTCCCATTGCGGACATCTGAAAAAATAGGGGTGAACAAACCATTTCGCGATGCAATCAGCACATAGAAGGCAATCACCCCCGTACTCATGACATCCATCGAGATAATTTTCATCACCAGATTTTTCTTGAAAATAATGCCGAAAAATCCGCACAATATGGTCGCAAACACGCACGCTTTTAACATGGAATTGCCTGGTGGGGAAGAACGATGGGCAGGGAAACAAATCATACTTTCAGTCCACAAGCCAGAGATGGAATCGTTGGGGCGAACAGCCTTCGCCCCGATCAGAAATGACTATCAGGTTACACACTCAGGTTACAACGCCTTTGTCATGAACATAGTCAACAGCTTGACATAGGGCTTCGGTGCGATCGCTTAAAATATGCTTGGTCGTTACCAGATCAAACAGCCCCAACCGTTCTAAGCGCTTCTGAATTTTTGTGCTGGCTCCAACGAGGTAGACCTGAAGCCCTTTGTCATAGGCATCTCGAATCGCATTTTCAATCGCCAGCGAAGCCGTGACTCCCAACATCGGCACATCGCTCAGATCCATCACCAGCGCATCTGCCTCCTGCATGGCATTGTGTTCACGGGCGATCGCTTTTGACAAGCCAAAAATCATCGGACCACTCAGGTAAAACAGCAGCACTCGACCATTGCCCTTATCCAGAAGCCGCTTGTCTTCGGCACTCAATCGCACATCATCATCCGTATCCGTAATCAGCTTAATTTCCTGAGATTGCAGGTTACTCAGCCGTTCAATCGTCAAGATGTTGGCAATAAACACCCCAACCCCAACCGCCACAATCAAATCAACGAAGACCGTTAGCAGCAACACCCCATACATAATTAGGGAGCCTTTGAGGGAAACTTTGTGCGATCGCTTCAAGAAACTCCAGTCGAGAATATCAATTCCAACTTTAAGCGCAATCCCCGCCAGCACCGCCATCGGCACCGGTTGGGTTAGTCTGGCTGCCCCCAACACCACGACCAGCAGCACCAAGGCGCGAGTTAGCCCAGATAGCGCCGACGTTGCTCCTGTTTGAATATTTACTACAGTTCCCATGGTCGCCCCTGCTCCTGGCAATCCGCCGCACAGCCCAGACGCAATGTTGCCAATGCCCTGACCGATCAGTTCCTTATCGGATTTATGTTCGGTGCGGGTGAGGCTGTCTGCCACCACAGCAGTTAACAACGTATCAATACAGCCCAACATGCCTAGCATCACGCCATCCACGAGCATTGTGGTGACTTGACCCGATGTAAAAATGGGCAGTTGCACCGTGGGTAGACCGATCGGAATTTCACCAATCCGGCGAATGTCTACATTTCCAAATATTGTCAGGGAAATAATTGTGCCGATGATTAGGGCGACCAACTGCGGCGGCACCAATTGCTTCAGCTTTTTAGGCATGAAAAAAATGATGGCGAGCGTCACCGCCCCTAAAATTGCCTCTGGCGGGTTAACATTTGCCAAAAGCTGAGGAATGGCGATAACCGTGCCCAACACGCCCCCTTTCGGAGCAGCCTGCCCCAAAAAAGGCGCAATTTGCAGAATCACCAAAATCACGCCAATCCCCGACATGAAGCCGGAAATGACGCTATAGGGCATCAGCGTGACGTATTTACCCAACTTGAAAATGCCAAAGATGATTTGGAACAGCCCTGCCAACATGACAACGGTAAATGCCATTGCCAAGCCATTTTCGGGATTGCTGGCTGTCAGACCCGCCACGATCGCAGTCATGACAACGGTCATTGGTCCTGTGGGTTCAGAAATCAGGGTTGGCGTGCCGCCAAACAGGGCAGCAAAAAAGCCAACGCAAACTGCCCCATACAAGCCTGCGATCGCACCCGTCCCCGAAGCAACCCCGAAAGCAAGAGCTAGGGGTAGTGAAACGATCGCGGCAGTAACACCGCCAAAAATATCGCCACGCAAATTGTTAAAACGGATCTGATTGGTAATTGCCATTACTTTGAATGAAGTAGACGACTAGAAACGAACAGGGTAAAAAGCTCAGCGCTTTGGAATTGGCAAAACAAAGGCGTACTGCATTGACAGTCAGTTGTTAGATAAACCTCAACAACAGAGCAACAGTTTTTCTTGATAGAGATACTGTTTCAGTGCAGTACAAGTAGGATATCTGCACCAGAATCTCTGGGCTGTGTCTGCATAACAATTGCGCTAAGGCAGCACAAACAGGGAAAGCCCAAAAAGAGCTTTACACTTACATTGGAATGCCAAATGAAAGAAATCAGTACAGGCTATTAATTGTTCTAAGTTAATAGGAAGTTGTAATCAATATTGTCTCTTTAATTGTCAGCGAACGCGCTAAATCTTCCATTGGGAATTCTTTGCCTTTCGATAGAAACCTTTCGGTTGCTCTAGTAGCACACCCCTCTCCTCAGCCAATTGATGAACCTATAAAAAGGCGAGAACTCCGCCCTTTTGGAAAAGGTGGAGTTCTCGCAGCGCGATCTAAAAATGCGATCGCATAACTATATCGAATCAGTTAGTGAAGATGGGGTGATTGATAGTAAATCTCTGAGCCAGAGTCTGCCACAAAATGGCAGGCAAAGTAAGACTTAAAGAAGCTCTTCCAAATTGGCTCATTCGATTTGCGATAATATCCACCCAACACAGGTCTAATCGCTTCTGTTGCTTCCTTTAAATGATAGTGCGGCATATTCAAGAAAATATGATGAGCAACGTGCGTTCCAATATGGTGATGGATCAGATTGAAAATTCCGTAATCGCGATCGATAGTAGACAACGCGCCTTTCAGAAAAGACCAATCTTCACCACGGTACCAGGGAATATCATCTTCAGTGTGGTGCAAGAAAGTAACTAAATCCAACCAAATGACAAACACTGCGTATCCACCCAGATAGTACTTCAGCAGAAACAGAAAACCGCATTGATACGTCAATGTAGCCAAGAAGCCCACCATTGCTAGCCAACAAACTGTACTAACAATAATGTCATTGCGCTCGGACGGCTTGAACAGCGAGCTACTCGGCATAAAGTGAGAGCCTTGTTTACCGGGCGATCGCCGAAACAAATACAGCGGATACGCCAACAATGGTAAATAAAACCGCATCAGCTTTTCCAAAAAACCCATCTCTGCATAGTGCGCCTCTGTCACCGGATACCAGCTTTCATCGGTATCGATGTTTGCAGTATTCGCATGATGCGTCCGATGGCTAATTCTCCATCCATGAAACGGCACCAAAATCGGCGAATGCGACATATGCCCAATCAAAGCGTTCAGCCACTTGTGCTTGGAAAATGAGCCATGTCCGCAGTCATGCCCAACCACAAATAAGGCCCAGAACATTGTGCCCTGAGCAAACCAGAAAATAGGAAAAAACAACCAAGAATCAAGGTAAGCCGCGATCGCAATGAGTCCTGCAATGATCCCAATATCGAAACAGAAGTAGGAGAGCGATCGCGCGGTTGAAGGCTCAAAACAGTGAGCAGGAATCGCTGAGCGGACGTCTTTGAGCGTAAACGGTAGATTTTGACGAACAGAAGAGTCTATAACCGGGAAATTGGACGGATTCGGGTAAACTTGCACGTATTTTTCTTGATCAAGCGATTAGATGGCTCGGTCATTTTACCGTCTAGGCGAGGTAAATGTAACAATTTGTTTCGGCAATTCTCAGGTAAAGCGACTCTGACTCATCCAATTGCTGTCCCCCTCATCACCTCACAAAAGATGAACGGCTAGAGGCTACAAACGACATGATGCAGCACGGCTGTAACTTATTCACACAGTACACAGTTGCAAAACAACCGTATTACTACCTTGGCATCAAACCTGTGACCCGCTTTTCAGGTGGCGAAGATAAAGTTCTATCTTAAGTAAGAGGTCACCTTTCAACTAAAGAGGTACAAAAGAGTACAGCTAGTCGCGGCATGACATAACCAATTGCGATCGTTCTTCTGGATTCTCTCCTGTGTGCGCCTCCCCAACTTTCCGTATTCTCGTTGTAGATGACCTAACCGACAACTTATTCCTGCTGCAAACCATCCTAGAAGCAGAAGGATACGACGTTGATACGGCAGATAAGGGTAGTGTCGCCTTAGCCAAGGTTGAGCACTCGCCACCCGACTTAATTTTGATGGATGTGATGATGCCAGACATGAATGGGTACGAGGTAACTCAGTCCATTCGTCAGAATCAACGCTTGCCATTTATGCCCATTTTGCTGGTGACCGCCCACGACGATACTGATGCCATTCAGGGCTTAGCGCTGGGTGCTAACGACTTTATTCGTAAGCCGATCGAGTTTGATCAGCTATTGGCAAAAATCGAAGCGTTTTTGCGATTCAGGTGAAAATCCTGCTCTGTTGAGTTGTTTGCGGCTTTAGCCCCCTAAATTTCTTCATACTGGGTGACATTGACGTTTAGAGTCTGGCTCAAAGTCCCCCTTTTTACGGGATGTAGGGGGCTTCCCGGATCTGCGATCGCAGCGCAGAAACTCTGTCGAACTCAAGGTTCTAACCTGCGATGGGGATCGTATATTTATAGTAATTAGAGCAGTAGCAGCACTTTTAAGGTTTTTGGTACCTAAGATTTGCCGGATCGATCTGGCTGTAAAAATAGTTCCTGGGTAGATACAAGTTCTTGCTCCTAGATTTAACCTCTCACCATCTAACGACAGTAATGATAGGCATCAATCGAAATAATCTTAGCTATGGTGTAGTGCCGCTTATTGTTGCACTCACCGCCATGCTGATGTTTCCAGGGTGGTGGAATTCGCTGTTAGCAGTTAGCGGCTTTATTCCTCACGGGCATTGTTATTTGTGGAAGCCCGGACTAGTTTGGCTGCACGTTATTTCAGACTCACTCATTGCCCTTGCCTATGTTGCCATCTCAGCAACCCTGGCATACCTGGTCTACAAAACTCGCCAGGAAATTCCGTTTCATTGGATGTTTTTGGCATTTGGTTCCTTCATTATTGCCTGTGCCAGTACTCATTTTATGGACGTGTGGACGCTGTGGCACCCAACCTACTGGCTCTCCGGTGCATTAAAGGTTGTAACGGCGATCGCATCTGTCGTTACGGCGGTTGTTTTGCCCGCGTTAGTTCCCAAAGCCTTAGCCCTGGTTGAATCTGCCAAACTTTCAGAGGAGCGGCGATCGCATCTAGAAACCGCCAACCACAAGTTAGAAGCCTTTAATCAGCAACTCAAAGAGGCGGATCAGATCAAGACGCAGTTTTTTGCGAATGTCAGCCACGAGCTACGAACGCCGCTTGCCCTAATTCTAGGTCCAACAGAGAAACTGCTCAAATTCAAAAACCTGAGCCAAGAGCAACGCTATAACCTGGAACTGGTAGACCGCAATGCCCGCCTCTTGCTCAAGCAAGTTAACGATCTCCTGGATATTTCTAAACTAGAAGCCGGGAAGATGACGCTAAACTACACGCAAGTTGACCTGGCTCAACTGGTGCGCCTCACCGCCGCCAACTTTGATGGATTAGCCCAAGAAAAGCAAATCGCGTTTGCCATTGAGGCACCAGAATCTTTGCCTGCCCAAGTCGATGCGGCAAAAGTTCAGCGCATTCTCCTCAACTTGATTTCCAATGCGTTCAAATTTACCCCCAATGGTGGCACCATTCGTTGCAGGTTGGAACGTTCAACTATCCCGTCTACTCATTCACCCGGTTTGGATGACTCACCCAGTTTGGCAGCCCAGATCCATCGGGCAATCCTCTCTGTGGAAGATAGCGGTTCGGGGGTTCCGGTTGGGCTACGCAAAACGATCTTCGAGCGGTTTAGCCAAGGAGAAGGGGGAACGACCCGCCGCTTTGGAGGGACAGGATTGGGGTTAGCGATCGCGAAAGAATTTGTCGAGCTACAGGGTGGCACGATCAGTGTTAGCAATGCACCCGCAGGAGGCGCACAATTCACCGTTGAGCTACCGTTGCCCCCGTTCGATGTCAGCTTTAATGCCAGCGTTGCTGCTCCGCCTGCCGTCTTGGGGCAGGGGGAAGAGGTTGCCAGCTTGCTGGTAGAAGAACTCCGCACGGTCAACCTCATCAACGATCCTGACCCGGAACTCGCCCCCGAAAAACCGTTAGTGCTGGTCGTAGAAGACAACCCGGAGATGAATCGGTTCATCACCACAATGCTGGCAACTGAGTATCGCACTGCCACCGCCTCCAATGGGCAGGAAGGGCTAGAGCAAGCGATCGCGCTGCATCCCGACCTGATCGTGAGCGATGTGATGATGCCTTACCTCAGTGGCGATCAACTCGTCCAGCAGATCCGGACTCATTCAGAGCTAGACACTATCCCTGTGGTGATGCTAACGGCCAAAGCAGATGATGAGTTGCGAGTCCAACTGTTGCGCCAGGGCGCTCAGGACTACTTGATGAAACCGTTTTCTGCTGAAGAGCTACAGGCACGAGTCGGCAACTTGATTTCGGTCAAACGAGTGCGAGATTTTTTGCAAGCAGAACTTGCCAGCCAGAGTCACGATTTGGAAGCCATGATGACAGAAGTTAGCCTGCGCCGCCGAGAGCTACAGATTGCCTTGAATGCCCTCCAGCGACAGGCTGAAGAGTTGGAGCAAGCCAACCGTTTGAAAGACGAATTTTTAGCGATCGTATCCCATGAGCTTCGTACGCCCCTCAACTCTATTTTGGGGTGGGCTGAAGCGCTCCGGACTCGAACCTTCAACGAAACGATCATGGCTCGTGCCCTAGAAACGATTGAGCGCAATGCCAGGTTACAGACCCAACTGATCGAAAATCTGCTCGACATTTCCCGCTTGCTGCGAGGAAAGCTGCTTCTCAATCGGCACTCCGTTGACTTGCGATCGCTCTTAGAAACTGCTGTTCAAACTGTGCAACCCCAAGCTACGGCTAAGACGATTCGGCTGAGCGCTGCTTTAGACGACCCGATCGATCCAATTTCTGGAGATGCTGATCGCTTGCGGCAAATTGTGGAGAACCTGCTCTCCAACGCGATCAAGTTTACCCCCGAAGGCGGACAGGTGGAGATCCGGCTAGAACAACAGCATGGCGAGGTCAAGGTGCAAGTCAGCGATACGGGGCAGGGGATTCGGGCGGAGGCTCTGCCCTACATTTTTGACTATTTTCGCCAGGCAGACAGTTCAAACACGCGCCACTATGGAGGGCTAGGCTTGGGGCTGGCAATTGTGCGGCAATTGGTCGAGTTACATGAGGGGCAAATTTGGGTAGAAAGCCAGGGTGAAGGGCAAGGCGCAACGTTTACCGTTGTTCTGCCGGCGATCGTACCATCGACTCCTCCGGCATATTTTCTCTAAGTCACCTGGAGAGGCACGATCGCCAATCTAACAGACGCCAATCTAACGGACGCCAATCAACAGAAGCATGCTTCACCACTCGGCATGGGTGATGATCCCACGTTCTCGGAGTGGTAGCAATCGAGTCAGCAAGGTACCTGAGAAGTATTTATGTCCCTGTTGTGGCGTTGATAGCTTGATAACACGATTCGATCGGCTGCCGTTCTTGCAGTGCGGTAACTAGCGCCTCGTAAGCCGATTGATGATCTTGCAGTAACGTCTTCGCTCTCAACACGGCTAACCGTTCTCGCTGTGCTACATCAGACGCCGTGATGCCTAGCTGCATCAACGTTTGCCGGAACTTAGTGCGATCGTCGTTTCCCCCTTCCGAGTTGCCGTAGGTGATCTGCTCGGCAGCGATGCCTGCCATCCAAACCGTGCAAAAGCGATCGAGCCATTGCGCTGAAAGTTTTCCGTGTTGCAGTTGCTGATCAAGTTCTTGCGTATCAAACTGCACACCGCCTTGTCCGGCTTGCCCTTGTTTAAGGGCTTCCCACGCGCTGAGCGTGTAGCCGACAACTGGAATATCAAGTTGCTGAGCCACGAGAAAATGTCCGGCTTCGTGATGAATCACGCGATCGCGGTGTTCGGAGGAAAAACTTGCAAACCAATCGAGCGCCACCGAGCCAAACTTTCCTTGCCACTGCAATGAATCTAAGGTTGCGACCCCCAACACACCAAAAACTGCGATCGCAGGAACAAACGGCGAAATATTCAGCAACGGACCCAGCAATACTGAAAGGGTCATTGCAAAAATGGAAATAGCAGCAAGATTTAATCCAGTTTGATTCATAGAAACCAACCGTGAGAGCAATACCCTAAATCTACCTCGCTTCAGAGGCGTCTTGGAGATTCTCTTGGGAAGCCGATCTGGTGGGTGAGGGCGGTCGGCTTTCATTGCCCTGCTCTGCATTCGCAGCGGGTTGTTCTCGTCCTGTTTTATAGAACGTTTCTAAACTCTGTTGATCGCCCACAAATCGCCAGTGCCATGGTTCATAGCTCACCCCTTGCTGGTTATCTTTGGGAAAAGAAAGCTCGAAACTAAAGCGCGCCGCATTGGCTTGCAGCCATTGGTAAGCCGCTGTTTCTTCAAACGTGGGGCTAAGATGGGTCGCAGGAGTATTGCCATCGCCAATATCGATCGCATAGCCTGTGTGATGCTCACTGTGTCCCGGAGGAGCGCTGACCTCTGCTCGTTGCTCAAGGCTCTGATTTCGCTCTGCTCTCACCCCAAAATAAATGTCTTCCTGCTGTGCCACCGAGCGAAACGCAGACAGTGGAACTAGCACAACCTCCTCGGCTGCGGCAGCCGTTACCATCTCGCGATACGCTTTTGCCGCCGACGATCGCAGTTTCATGTCCCCGTCATCGCCAATCGGCTCCAATTCCGACTGAGGCGCTTCTTCATAGGGATAGTGGTTTAGCAGCCTGCCATCGGTTGGGCTGGCGCTGGGAGATGCCGGTGCAGAAGGGCTAGCCGCGATCGGTGGCTGACTTGAGCGGTAAACCTGATAGGCAGAGAACCCCCCAACGGCAAGGGCGATCGCACCAACTCCCCCAATCAAGCCCACCAGATTGCGGCGGGGCTTTGGCGGGGCTTCTACCGTCTCGCGCTCAGCAACCGGAATGTCATCGAACGAGGGACTTGAATTTTTGGGAGGTTTTCCCGGCAGACCAGTATTGTTCAAGGGCTGTCTCCTGAATGTCGTCGGGTACTTACCAGTATGTCAGAAATAGGCGATCAGGAATGACCGCTCAGCGATGATGACCCTGACCTTGGGGTGAGAAATAGCTACCAAGAATCGTCATCCCACGGATCGTCAGAAGACTTTTCAGAAGACTGCTCAGAAGCGGCAGAGCGCGGCGGTTGGGGGACGGTTCGGGGGGGAGATTGAACGGGGGGTTTGGGAAGATCACTATCCCAATCATCCCACGGGGCAGGGTCGGTGCTGGGGGTGGCAACGGGGGCACTGGGAGTCTCGTCTAAATCGATGTCGTCAATAAATTCATCGACCCGCTCAGCAACGGTTTTAGCCTTTTCTCTAGCTTGCTCGGCTACCAGTTTGGCTCGTTCTCTAGCTTGGTCGAGCAGCGATCGCATGTCCTGGGTAAGTTGGCTCTTCTCTTCTTTGAATAATTCTGTCACTTTCGAGAATTTCTCTTGGATGCCTTCTCGGTAGAGCGCAAACGATCGCAGCGCACCCGCAGGCACCAACACGCGGCGATTGCCGAAACTGAGAATATAGTTGGATGGCAGCATGAAAATAGTGCCTGCCATGCCGCCTAAACTGTTAGAAGTGAACAAATAATGCTCAATGTCACCGGTTTCAAGGTCAAAGAGATAGTCGATGATCTTACCCGCTCGTTCTCCGTTATCTGTCCAAACTTCCCAGCCAACCAGCGACTCGATTTGCCGAACCTTGTCCGCATCCGTATCCACAGGCTTCGAGTTGACTAAGACTCCATTCACCCCGATCGCATCCAACTGGTCTAAGTTAAACGCCGTCTTCTTTGCGCCAAGCCACCCCGATCGACAGATAAAGCCCAACACCCGGTGCATTTGGGGATAAGTCCATAGCACCTCAACTTGCCCAAGCTCTTGCAGCGATCGCCGATCGAGGACAACCTGATTTAACACGTCACTGTGCCTAGTGGGATCTGGTTGTTGCGGCATAAGCGGAGACTCAAGGGTGAATAAACGCCTCTAACCTTTAATCAGTATCACTCTGAATTACGGTCAGGGTGATCTTCAGTGTAATCTTTGGCTGGCAAATTGGTTGACAGTTTAGCCATCAATTCGCCACAATGGTAGACTGGTTAACTATTTCCTGCTCGGATCAGGTCTCTAATAACTCAGTACCCACGAGTTAACCTGTACGGCTTTATCAAGGGCAAATACATGCTTTACGCAATTATCGAAGCAGGCGGTCAGCAACTGCGCGTTGAAAACGGTCGATTTTACGACCTCAACCGCATCGCTGGAGAGGAAGAGTCTCAAATTACGATCGATCGAGTGCTGTTTGTCAACAACGAAGGAGACATCAGCATTGGTGAACCCCTCGTAGACGGAGCCTCGGTGCAATTTAAGATCATGCGTCATCTGCGCGGGCGCAAAGTGCTGGTTTACAAGATGAAACCCAAGAAGAAAACCCGCAAAAAGCGAGGTCATCGTCAAGAACTGACTCGGTTGATGGTCGAGTCAATTACGATTGGCGGCGAAACGCTGACCGCAGCAGGGTAGGCAACCTTTCGCCCGACTCTTCTACAGAACGACTAAGATTAACGAGAAGGCAACTCTAGGGGGAATCATGGCTCACAAAAAAGGTACAGGCAGTACTCGTAACGGACGAGATTCTAATGCTCAGCGTTTGGGCGTCAAGCGTTTTGGTGGGCAAGTCGTGAAAGCTGGCAATATTTTGGTGCGGCAGCGCGGTACAAAATTTCATCCTGGCAACAACGTCGGTCGGGGCAGCGATGATACGCTGTTTGCGTTGATCGAAGGCATTGTCACGTTTGAAAGACGCGGTAAGAGTGGCAAGAAAGTTAGCGTTTACCCCTCGGCGGTTGAAGCCTAACTGAGGCGTTTGCAATCAGAAATCTTTGGGCTGCTCCAACCTAAGTGGGGCAGCTTTTTTGGGTCTTTTCTTCATAGTTCGTAATCTAACGGATGAGCGATCGCGCCCTCGATCGTTTTAGACTTTTAAGAGACTGCCCATCCCATCAGCCATTAATGACGCCTTATGTTTCCAAACCACCGCCCCCGCCGCCTGCGTACTCATCCTCAACTGCGTCGGATGGTGCGTGAAAATGTCTTAAATATAAGCGATTTAATTTATCCCTTATTTGCGGTACCGGGTCATGGCATTGCAAACGAAGTAAAATCGATGCCCGGTGTGTTTCAACTTTCAATCGACAAAATTGTAGAAGAAGCAAAAGAAGTCTACGATTTGGGCATTCCGTCGATCATTTTGTTTGGCATTCCTGCTGATAAAGATGTCGATGCGACAGGGGCTTGGCACGATTGCGGTATTGTCCAGAAGGCGACTACGGCAGTCAAAGAAGCAGTTCCCGATTTAATTGTTATTAATGACACCTGCTTGTGTGAATATACCCCTCATGGTCACTGTGGCTATCTAGAACTAGGCGACCTGACCGGACGGGTGCTGAACGATCCGACCCTTGAACTGCTGAAAAAAACAGCCGTTTCCCAAGCCAAAGCCGGAGCCGATATAATTGCGCCCTCTGGCATGATGGATGGCTTTGTTAGTGCCGTGCGTGAAGGCTTGGACGCTGCCGGCTTTCAGGATATTCCAATCATGTCTTACGCCGCTAAATACTCTTCGGCATACTATGGTCCGTTTCGAGATGCGGCAGATTCTGCTCCTCAGTTTGGCGATCGCAGAACTTACCAAATGGATCCAGGTAATGCACGGGAGGCGATTAAAGAAATCGAACTCGACATTGCAGAAGGGGCAGACCTGCTGATGGTCAAGCCTGCGCTCTCTTATATGGACGTAATTTTGCGGGTTAAAGAAGCGTCGAATTTGCCCGTCGCGGCTTACAACGTGTCGGGTGAATATTCAATGGTGAAAGCGGCGGCGCTCAACGGTTGGGTCGATGAAGAGCGCATTGTTATGGAGACGCTGACCAGTTTTAAGCGAGCCGGGGCAGATTTGATTCTCACTTATCATGCCAAAGATGCGGCTCGCTGGTTGGGCGCGTCATAGACTCGTTTTGTCTAGAATTAGGCAGATAGAGCCGCTGCACCCATCACGAATGCAGGTCTGCGGTGTGCTGCTAAATCTACGTGTTATTCCCCTAGAACAGATTTCGCGACTGATTTGATCGAATCTCCTGCATCTGATAATGCTTGGGTTAGCGATCGCTGCTCTTGCAAAAAGATGCGTGCACAGTTGCGCCCCGGCATTCCAGAGATCGATCCGCCCGGATGGGTGCCTGCCCCGGTGAGATACAATCGCTCAATGGGCGTAGTGTAGTTTGCTATCTCAGGGAGCGGGCGAAAGCACATCATCTGCTCAAACGTCATGTCTAGGTGATAATAGTTGCCGTGCAACATTCCGGTGCGCTCTTCTAGCTCAGGTGGGCTTTCGATATGGCGAGCAATGATCGAGTGCTGAAGATTTGGCGCATACTCTGCATACTTCTCAAGCACGCGATCGGCAACCTGATTCTTCAACTCTTCCGTCCAGCCTGTGCCGCTCATGCCTGTTCCTTCCTTACCCGCAATTTGGTAAGGTGCAAAATACTCGATCCAAAGCGTGTGCTTCCCTTCCGGAGCCAAGCTTGGATCAGTTGAAGTCGGCACAACGCTATACATAGATGGATCGTCAAGAGGAATGCGACCGATATTTGGATCGGTGTGGGCAAGCTCAACGTGGTTGACCGAATCGGCGATGAGAACCGATCCTCTCAGGTAGTCGTCGCGATGGTTGTGATGAATAAATCGGGGTGGCTCTGATAGCGCGCAGTCGATTTTGAGAATGGCTTCATTGTGATTGACAATGCGCCGATCAACGCGATCGCGCAGTCCCGCATCAACATCCTGCTCATTTAGCAAGTGCAGAAACACTCGCTTCGCATCCAAACTCGAAATGACGCCTCGTTTGGCTCGAAATTCCTGACCGTTTGTTAACCGCACGCCCACGGCGCGTCCCTGATCCACCAAAATTTCTTTGATGGTCTTGTCTGTGAGAATTTCACCTCCCAAACTTTGCACACACCGAACTAATGCCTCGGTCAATGCTCCCGTTCCTCCCTTGGGGCGCGCCATCCCTGGATCGTGGCGCAGTGCCATCATCATCGCCCCGATCGACATAGTTTTCTGCGAAGGCGGCGAACTCAACTCGCCAGCAAGCCGAGCTAGAGGAGCTTTGATAAATTCTGAATCAAAATATTCCTCTAGCTGATCAGCAGCACTTGTGAAAATCGTCCGGATCACGTCTAGGGTTTTATCGGCAGATCCCATCAGTGAGAAAACGTCTTTTAACTGAGCAATGTTGTAGTTGCTAATAATATCGATGATCGATTTTGGCGGGGCATTAAATACAGGAGTAATAAGCTTAATAATTTGCTGCCAAAAGCCGATATACTCAGCGTACTTTTTAGCATCGCGTGGGTTAAACTGCTCAAGTTCCGCGCAGGTTTTTTCAACTGACTGATGCCCCAAGAAATATGACCCATCCGGATGGGGACAAAACACAACCGGGTCGCAAAATAAATATTCTAAGCCGTGCCGCTCAAGCTCTAATTCTTGCACGACGGGGGAGAGGTGAATAAAGATATGGTTAATGGCGCAGGGATTAAATTTGAAGCCAGGGGCATCTTCTGGCATAAGCTCCTCAGTTGTTGCAGCACCCCCAGGAATATTACGTTTCTCAAGCAGGAGAACCTTATATCCTGCCTTCAAAAGATATGCAGCGCACACCAGCCCATTGTGTCCTGCCCCAATAATGATTGCGTCGTATTCTTGCATTTATTCTTTGTCTTTTTTGTTAGAAGTTTTGTTAGAAGTGTCCGGTCTTTCCATTGCATTTGGGTTTGCCGGTGTGATGTCTTGGTCATCTCGTGAGTAATCTACTTCCGTTGGCGTATCTCCTGGATCTGGGTTGATGTTGCTATTTTGGTTCACATTGGGCTTCGTGTGTTGCCCTTTTCTGTCTGCTGATTTGCCAGTCATGATTTAATCCTCTGATAAAGCATTAGATTTCATGTCTACCGATTTCATGTCTACCGATTTCATGTCTACCGAATTGGTGAGATTTTTGGATTAGAGAGCAAACCGATGCCATTTTACTGCTCTGGATCTGGAGGTAGACATAAACAGCAGACTCAGAGCATGAATTCGGATTACGAACTAGTTTCACACGCCATTTTTCTCTATTGAAATTAACTTTTATAAAACGAAATCTGTCTAGAGAGGTGATGATCTTAGCAAAAAGTCTGTAACAGATCCGTAACGTAAGTAGGAGGGCAAACGGTCAAAAGTTCGTCAAATTAGGTAATACGACTTCAGGTGAACTTCTGTTTACTTCATTTTATAGGGTTTCTAATTTGTAAAACTTCTGATTAAAGTCTTGAGAGGCACTATTAATGTTTAGCGATCGCTTAGATTTATTGACGTCGGACTCTGAATTTATTACTCAACTTCGCAAAGATATCTGGGAGTTTGGCAACCTAGCTTGGGTGTTTGCTCTAAGCGATCGCATCATTAATGGGTTTGGTCATGGGCTGCCATCTGCGATCGCGCTGACGCAATTTTTTACGATCGCCTTTTTTGCCCTCTGTTGGTTATTTCTCAACCCCAATCCTAATGGCTCCGCCGAGGCGCTCTACAACGCTTTTCAGCCCACCACCAACCAGCAGCGCCCCACTCCCTCCCTAGACACGATTCGGCGGTATGGGTATCAGCAAACGTCAACTTGGAAAGGTTGGAAGATTCATCACACCGTTTTTCCCAATGCTCGAAGTCAAGTTCCCATCATTTTTGTCCATGGATTTGGTGGCTCAATTGGGCATTGGCGGCAAAATATGTCAGCGTTGGCTAAGTCTCATAGCGTCTACGCGATCGATCTTTTGGGCTTTGGCGCATCAGACAAACCGGATATCGAATATTCGGTAGAACTTTGGACAAGGCAGCTTCACGATTTTTGGAAGGTGTATATCGACAAGCCAGTTATTTTAGTTGGCAACTCGATTGGCTCGTTAACCTGTCTAGCAACTGCCGCCGCTCATCCTGACATGGTGCAAGGTGTTGCAATGATCAGTTTACCTGATACTGCTAGCCATCACGAAACCATTCCGCTCAAGATTCGCCCTTACGTTCGCTATCTTCAGAATATTCTATCGTCGCCTCTATTCTTATATCCGTTATTTTATGTGTTGCGACAACCTTGGGTTGTCCGCCATTGGGCAAGTCTAGCCTATTCTTGCAAAGAAGCAGTTACGGATGAGTTGCTAGAAATTCTGATCAAACCTTCAAGGACAGAAGGGTCGGCAAGGGCATTTTGTGCAATTCTCAAGGCGATGATGAGTCCAAAATTTAGTCCGAGTGTTGGCTCTATTTTTAGCCAGGTTAAAATGCCGTCGCTTTTGCTGTGGGGCAAAAAAGATCGAATGATTCCGATCGGTGCAGTTGAGCAGTTTTCTAACTACAATCCAAAACTTCAAATCGTAACATTAGATAATGCTGGACATTGCGCCCACGATGAATGCCCGGAACAAGTAAATCTAGAGTTAGAAACTTGGATTCAAACAGAAGTGTTAATTGCTAAGTGATCACATAATTTTTGCCAATGAAATCGCTTGCGACATGCATTAAGATACATCTCTACAAACGATTTCAAGATTCATTTTCACAATAGAATCAACCAAGCACCGCTTTGCCCCGTCGATACAGTTCTCTTGCATAGTCTGTCCAAGTGCCTTGCCCCCAGTAGCGGAAACAGCTTGTTTGCAGCAGCAAGTTATACAGCAGCGCTTCTTGATAATCCGCTCGTTTTGTTACGGTAGGATCGTCGCTTACCAGCCGATCGTACTTTTGGTGAAACTTAGCACTCAAGCGACTCATCGGTTCTAGAACATTGTCGTAACCTTTCACCCAACTGAGATCATCTGTCCACGATGCCCCGTCCATGTGGAAGCGATCGTCACTAGATTTGAGGGATGCGATCGCGTGCTCAACCTGTTCAGTGGTTGCCTGCTTTGGGTCTACTCGTTGCCAAATTTTATGTTGCCCCGTCGCCTGAATTGCCGGATACTCATCAGGGTTTGCCCCCGCCGCTTCGATTAATTCCAAATATTCTGTGCCATTCATTGCCACTGTGCCAGAATGGTTTCCTCCTGCATCTCGGATCTCGTGATACACCCGAAACAAATCTCTTGGATACTCATTCATCATCACGCCGCCATTTTCGCCATCGGCAATTTGCGTGACCAACGAAGGAACGCTCACAGAACCTATCATCTGATTGTCTAACCCTTTCGCTTCAAAATACGGCTGCATTTGCGCTACCAATTTCGTATCTGAGCCTTGGGTTTTAACGAGTGTCGTAATGGCGATCGCTTCACCGTTAGAATTTCTTGCAACCAAGCGATTTGGAATGTATTTCTGTTCGTGATGCAAGCTAGAACCATCTAGACGTTCTACCGAATGTTCTTGCACCATCAGCCAACGGTATCCGCACTCTTTGAGAGCCTTAACATATTCAAACAGCGTATCAGGATGATTAGGCAAATGCATTTCCGGTGGCGAAAAGCCTCTGACTCGCCTTAAGGCATCCATGCCAAACAAAGAGGCAAAATAATGCTGCCATGCTTGAATCTGCAACTTTAAATCTGGAATAGGCGTAGAAGGCACAACAGCATGACTCCACATCGTACCCAACCACTCAACATAGGGCTGATATTGCGCGTCACAGGTGATCTGTTTCAGATGCCTCAAAACATCCTCTCGCCCCATTTGCTGCAATCCCCACAGCAAATTTCCAGAATAATCAAGCATAATGCGAGGATTGCATCCTTGAGCAACTAGCTCCGGAATAAACACGCCCATGCGCCCATAACACCCCGCAAACACATCCGCGTTATGGTTATCTCCGTCGTTTGGGTGCTCAAACATATGTTGCAAATTGCCGATCAGTTCGCCATGGGCACCAGCAGGAATGGTGGGTTGATGCATATGCAACGCACACGCAAAGCCAGCGGAAATTGGTTCAAGCTTAAGATTGGTCGTTGGCAGAAAGACCGGATCAGTAGACTGAGCAATGTTTTGATGTGTTGCAGCAATCTCTGCTTCCCAACCGCAGATGTTGGGCAAGCCAAGTCTGGTTGGGTTCAAAAAACCTGAATCGATGGTAGCAACCATACATTCTTCCTCGTAGTTCGCGCGGCATCAATGCTTTTCCTGCCACACGCTTGTCTACGGCAAATCATATCGTACAAAACCTTGAGCAAGAAACCGCTTTGAAGCGCCATTGCCGCTGCCCCATCGATCTGATGCCGCAAGTTTTAATTTATCCTCCTGCGATCGGGTCGAGTCTCAGCGAAAACACTGAAACCCTGCCCTTGATCTGTTGTGTTTGCCATTTGAATTGGGTATCAGATCAATTTTTGAGAGCAGAATCCTTATAGTTTGGATGAATGCGGGGATGCAGTAGCGGTTTCACTAGCTGACCTTGCTGGAGATGCTGCTCAACAATCTGCGCTACATGGGGCGGCTTGATCCGGCAATACCACACCTCATCAGGCAATATGCGTACCGTCACCCCTAAATTGCACTGCCCCTGACACTCACTCGGAACAACCGAACATTCTGACGGCGATGTTGCTAAAAAAGCTGCCAGTACCTCGGCTGAGCCATTGGCTAAACAGCGTTGATACTGGCAAACAAGAACTCGTCTATTCATGAACGCGCTGTGCCCTAAAAAATCAGCTTCGAGGGTTAAGCCTCTGTTTTAGGGTTCCCTATTTTCCAAATCCTTTCCCTTTTTGGGAAGAGTGAGTCGTAAAGCATGCCGCTACTTGCGATCGCAGCGCTTCTTTGTCTAAGTTTTGCCCAATCAACACCAGTTGATTTTTGGGTGTGCCTTTCCACTCATCATCGTCCAAGGAAAACCGTTTGCCGCTCAGGTGAAAGATGTGCCGCTTTGGGCTTTCTTCAAACCAGAGAATTCCTTTCGCCCGAAACACGCTAGCAGGCAGTTGGTTGTCTAAAAAATGTTGGAATTTGCGGATGCTAAACGGGCGATCGCTCTCAAACGAAATGGATGTAAACCCATCAACCTCTAAATGATTAGAGTGGTGATGTTGGTGGTCATGGTCGTGGTCGCAGTGCCCATGATCGTGATCGCAAGCAGAATGATCTTCCTGATCGTGATCTCCATGATCATGATCGTGGTCATGAGGATCAGGCTCGTTTTTCGCCTCAAAATATTTATCAGACTCGAACAAGCCCACGCTCAGCAACGCACCTAACGGAACTTGTCCTTTCACTGTGCGTAAGATTCGTGCGCCCTCTTTCACATCGCGTACCCGAACTTCTAACGCATCGAGATCTGCCTCTTCCACCAAGTCGGCTTTATTGAGCAAAATAATATCGCCATACGCAATTTGGCTATGGGCCGCCTCACTATTAAACAAGTCCAAACTGTAATTTTCAGCATCGACGACGGTAATAATCGAGTCGAGCCGAGTCAACTCTCGTAATTCTGTTCCTAAAAACGTGAGTGCTACCGGCAACGGATCAGCTAGTCCTGTCGTTTCAACTACCAAATAATCAATCTGATCTTGACGCTCTAGCACTTTATAAACAGCGTCAACCAGATCATTATTAATGGTGCAGCAGATACAACCATTGCTCAGTTCTACCATGTTGTTCTCGCTATCGGCTTGAATGATCAGTTCATTATCAATCCCGATTTCGCCAAACTCATTCACCAAAACGGCTGTTTTTAGCCCTTGCTGATTCGTCAGAATATGGTTGAGCAGGGTTGTTTTCCCACTGCCCAAAAAACCAGTAATAATTGTGACCGGAAGCCCAACTTTGGGAGCATCCATGTTTGAAGCGGAACTAGTGGCTGCGGATTGCATAGCACGTTTGTCAAAAAAATCTTTCTATTATTATCGCCTATCTAGAATTGATTGAGCGGCAGAAGAAAACGGTATTGTCGGTGATTGCTGGTTTAGGTCGCTCTCGGACTCTTATCAAAAAAAGTCCGAGATCTCACCGTCACGAGTGCTACGGCTTTGATGCCTTGAGTGCGAGGCTACCCAAAGTCTGACCTAAGACAGCAGGATTGTGTTCACTGCGGTTGGTTAGTACCACAATTGTAATGCCATCCTCAGGATACAAGCGCCAGTAGGAGCGTGCCCCATTTTGCGAGCCATCGTGAGCGACGATCTTGCGTCCTTGATCCGTGCCAATATTCCAACCTAATCCATAGTTAGAAGTGGAGCCGTTGTTGAACTTGGATTTTGTCCACATCAGATCCCGCGATCGCGGTGACATGACCGACCCGTTGAGCAATTTGATTCCCAGGCGAGTGAGATCCACAGAGGTTGACTCTAGCCCTCCTCCGCCCTCTTTCCAACTGATCTTGTCGGGGCTAGACACCACATTCTTGCCGTTAGACAGTTTATAGAGGGTCGTGCGATCGGAATCGGGCTGAGTGCGATCTTCTGGGCGTAACGTAGGCAGCCCTAACCCTTGAGTGATTTCTTTGCGGACAAGCGACGCGAAGGACGTTTTGGTTACATCTTCTAACACCGCACCCAAAACCGTGTAGGCGTGGGTACTGTAGTCGTATTTTTCACCCGGTTTGAACAGCAAAGGTTGATTGATGAATTTCTGCATTGCGGCGGCGGCGGTGGCGTAATCTTGGTTTGCCCAAGCGCTGCCGCACTGCTCATAGTGGCAAATTCCGGACTGATGGTTGAGAAGGTGCTGTACCCGATAGGTATGCGGAGCGGGTAAGTCTGATAAGTAGCTGCGAGTGAGTTGATCGAGAGAGAGGCGATCGCGATCGACCAAACGCATCGTTAAAGATGCCGTCACGGGCTTGCTAACAGAGGCAAGACGGTAAATCGTTTCAGCATGGGCGACTTGCTGCTTGTCTACATCTGCAAACCCAAACCCACGAGAATAGAGAATCTTGCCATTTTGTGCGATCGCAACGCTGATTCCGGGCAGATTGTTTTGGTCTTTGTAAGCTGCGATCGCTTTGTCCACATCTGATTTGGCAGACCAAGCCAATCGGTCTCCGTTTTGCCGCCAAACGCCAGCATAGCGAGTGCCCTTCGAGGTTGGGTAAGCTTCAAAATCGACTAAGCGATAGCCTTCATCACCATAGGTTTTCCACCAATTCCCAAACCAGGTTGCATCCATGTCGCGACGGGCAGCCCAACCCCGACCATTGGTATTTTTCACCCAGATCGCCGCAAACCGTTGCTGACCATTTTGCTGATAAACCTCAAGGTTTGAGACGCGGTAGCCCTGCTGACTTAATGACTCAAACTTCTCTTTATAGCCTGACTCAGATAAATCGCGATACGCCATCCAAGGAACGCTGTCTGTATTCTTAACCCAGATGGCAGCATATTGTGTTTGGTTGCCACTGGGATAGGCATCAACTGCCGTCATGCGATAGCCCTGATCGCTGTACGTTTTAAAGCGAGTCGCAAACTCCGCGCTATCTACGTTGCGATACGAAACCCAACCCAATTTTTCTTTATTCTCCATCCAAACGCCAGCATAATAGCGTTTTCCATTTATCGTATAGGCTTCTTGATCAATAAGACGATAGCCTTTCGCTTGATGTTCTTTCCAGCGTTGAGAAAACTCTTCATCACTGAGATCGCGTAAACTGATCCAGCCTCGTTTATCAGTATTGTATTGCCACACCGCAGAATATCGAGGCTGACCATTGATTGAATCAACTTCCAAATCAATCACACGATAGCCATCTGCCTTTTTCTGATTGAAATCGGTGCTAAATGCGCTACTAGTAGCCCCTCGAATCGATGCCCAACCAACGTTATCGGGATCGTCAATAGTATTTGCCAAACTGGGAGCTAAACTGACAAATGGTAAAGTCAATCCTAATGCAACAGATGTTGCAATCGCGTTCCATTTCATGATGGTGTTCCAGATTATAATTTACTTAAGGAAGGAGTGCGGACACTGAAGGTAGAGCATGCCCGCACGAGAAAAAATTCATGCTAGGAATGAAGCGAACAAGTTGTTCTAGCAGTATCGAGTCTATTACTCAATGATACTATTATCGCCTTGTATCTAGAGGAATACTGCTATCTAAGTGTTAACTTAAATGAATCACAAGTGCAGTTTTCTACTTACGGCTTGTGCAGCGCTTCATTGTTTGATTCGTTTGATTCAGTGACAACATTTGTACTATCGAGAGTGAGCTTGAATGCAGTATCACTGAGTGCAACGTCTTTAGGCAAAATGCTACTTGCATCAACCAAAATCGTTGAAGACTGAGACGGTTTGAAGAACGGAAGTTTAGCCTCGATCGTTCGATTGACAGGCGTTCCTTTGATCTGCTGCACGGTCAGGCGTAGCTTACTGCGCTTCGCAATGCCATTGCCTTTATTGAGTACCTGCACACTGACTTTTTGTGGAGAGATTTTGGAAATGTTGAAGGTCTTGATTGTCAGATCGGGCAACTGATTGTTATTGACAACGCCTCCACCCGGCTGAACAAAGCTATCCGGCATACAGTCGCCCAAGGCTGGATTCATTCCTGGAGGAAGGGGAACCCAACCGTCGGGACAGTGACCAGGGTGAGGATTGGGGGGAGCCGCGATGCCTGCGGAGGCGGCAAGAGCGATCGCGCTGGCACTTAGAGATACGGTGGCAAGTGTGCCTACTGCGATCAATCGAATCGTGGATGGGAAATTAAGGTTGATGTTCATCGTAATTCTCCTTTGCAATAAGAAGGGACTGACAAGGTTTATGCAGCCAACTGAGTCAATGTGTAGAACAGTGTGTAGAACTAAGTTGTTTTTGCCCTTGTGAGTCCATTTTCTGCTAAGACTACGAGTGTCACCAGGGGAGTAAAGTCAGTCATTCTGAGAACGTTTCAACGCTCTCAAACCCAGGCGAATTGGAGAAAGTCAGGTTAAATCAGCATTTAGAAAACCATTACCCGCATGGGTACTGTCAAACGCGAGATAATGAACTTAAAATACAACTGATCCAATATTTTATGCGGAATTTCAGTAATTTCTTGCTTTGCAATTAACAAATCAATTATCTCAAAAACGGCGTTATTCAAGGTCAACTTAACATTATGGAGCTAAAGCCAGAGCTATGTTGGAATGATGCTAAAAAAACCGCCAACGACATTATTTTCAATCACAGCGGTCAATATCTAAGCGATGTTGAAACTAAAGTACTTCAAGCATCATGGGAGAACCAAACTTATGATGATATGGCAATTAGTTATGGCTACAGCGCGGAATATCTAAATAAAGATGTGGGTAATAAGCTGTGGAAGAAATTGTCTAACGCCCTTGGAGAACGAGTCACTAAGAAAAACTTTAAGGAAGCCCTAAAGCGATCGTCTGGAGCTTGGCAAAGCCAATCGCACGATCGTCACGGATCTGAACCTAGAGAAATTCCTCTGATTGCGACGGATCTCCCATTTCCTGAAGGAGCAGTCGCTTTAGATTCTCCACTCTACCTAGAGCGTTCTGGAGCCGAGGCGCTCTGCTACGAAACAGTCTCAAAACCAGGGGCGCTAATTCGGATTAAAGCCCCTAGACTGATGGGCAAAACCTCGCTGCTGACGCGAATCTTAGCGTATGCTACCTACCACAATTGCCAAGCCGTGTATTTAGATTTAGGCAGCATCGATCGCGCCATTCTGACCGATTTAGATAAGTTCTTGCGCTGGCTTTGCTGCATTGTGGGTCGGCAGTTAAAGCTTGAAAATCGCCTGCATGACTACTGGGATACAGAGATTTTGGGCAGCAATGATAACTGTACCCTGTACTTTGAAGAGTATTTATTAGCAAACATTAATTATGCCGTCGTTTTAGGATTGGATGATATCGATCGCATCTTCTCCTACACGGCGGTGATCGAAGACTTTTTGGGCATGTTACGCAGTTGGCATGAAAAAGCAAAGGTGCATGACATTTGGAAAAAACTTCGGCTTGCGATCGCGCACTCAACCGAGGTTTACATTCCCCTAGACATAAACCAATCGCCCTTTAATGCGGGAGTTCCTATTGAGTTGGGAGAGTTTGATCAAACGCAAATTCAAGCGTTAGCCCATCTTCATCAACTGACGTGGACGGATGCACAAGTAGAAAACTTAACTCAGATGGTTGGCGGGCATCCTTACCTGGTGCGATTGGCGATGTATGAGGTGAGTTCTGCGAAAATTACCCTGGAGCAATTGCTGCACTCTGCATCTACAGAAGCCGGAATTTATAGCGCCCATTTGCGGCGACATTTGGAAGCCCTACAACAAGCTCCGCAATTGCTGCAAGCGCTACAGCAGGTCGTCACAGCATCCAATCCTGTAAATTTAGATTCGATGCAGATTTATAAATTACACAGCATGGGACTGGTGAAGCGAAAGGATAATGATGTGATGCCTTGGTGCAATTTATATCGCGAGTACTTTTGTCGAGTATTGGCTTAATAATTGGTTTTTCGTAAAGTTTTGGGGCAGGTAAAATGCCTGCCCCGCAGAGGTTTTATCGAATGCAAATCAGCATCAGTCTGCACAGATATTGTAAACTCTCACATCACGAGCAATGTCATCTGTATTTCGGAACCGCACCGTCCATTGGTGTTCACTCGATGGGAAAGAGTGGATCATACTAAATCCGCTGCTGCTGTTGCCCTGTTCTGCTCGTGTCTCAAACCCTCCACCCACGGTATACGCATTAGAAGGGCAGTTCCAGGCGAGGGTTCCCGATTGTTTTGGCTGAATTTTCACCCAGTCTGATCGGTGGTATCGGATGAGCACCTTATCTCCTGTGTCTTGTGTGCCGTAGATTTGCACAGCAAGTACCGCAGGAGCGATCAAAGCACTAGAAGCAAGAATACCGAGAGCGATCATTGAACGAGTTGATAGTTTGCGTTTCAACATGAGAGTAGCTCCTTAAAGCTGATTGAATACTTAATAGTTTCTATCTCATTAGTGAGCGTTGCCATAGGAATAAATCAGAGGTTTGAAGCGATCATAAATTGGAAAAAATCAGGCGAATATAAAATAAAAATCGAAAGTAGGAAGAAATCAGGTTTTTGTTTTCTAGCAATCCTTAGCTAAGGCAAACATAGTATACTTGAGCATAGATTTTAATCCTTTAGATCATGGAAAGATTATCATCGAACTATGAATATCAAGTGGGTGGAAGTCTGCCAATCGAAGCGGCTAGTTATGTAAGGCGACAGGCGGACTCAGAGTTTTATACAGCGCTGAAGGCAGGAGAATTTTGCTATGTGCTGAACTCTCGGCAAATGGGTAAGTCTAGCCTGCGTGTACAGACAATGCAGCGGCTCAAAACCGATGGAATTACCTGTGCTTTTGTCGATTTGACTGGAATTGGTAAACAGGGTGTTACCGCAGAAAAGTGGTATGCCGGAATTATTAATGCGCTCGTCAGTAGCTGTCAATTGAGCAGTAAGATTGATTGGCGATCGTGGTGGCGATCGCAGCAAGATTTACTCTCGCCTGTGCAGCGTCTCAGTTTGTTTATTGATGAGTTTCTTCTAACAGAAATTACCGATAATATTGTTATTTTTATTGATGAAATCGATCGAGTTCTCAGTCAAGATTTTTCCTTAGATGACTTCTTTGCTCTAATTCGCTTTTTCTACAATCGGCGAGTCGATCATTCCCACTACAATCGCCTGACGTTTGCCCTTCTAGGAGTTGCAACCCCTTCGGATTTGATCTCAGACAAAACTCAAACTCCCTTTAATATTGGTCGTGCGATCGCGTTGCATGGATTTCAACCCCACGAAGCCCAACCTCTCGCAAAAGGACTCGCCAACAGCGCAGCCGATCCGCAAGCGACGCTTCAAGAAATCTTAGCTTGGACTGGAGGACAGCCTTTTTTAACCCAGAAAATCTGTCACCTTGTCGCCCAAATGGCTCGGACTGAACCTCGACTGCAACCCGGCGCAGTGGCTCAGTTGATTCAAACCCACGTGATTGAAAACTGGGAAGCCCAGGATGAGCCAGAGCATTTGAGGACGATCCGCGATCGCCTCCTTCGGAATGAACAGCGTATCGGTCGTTTTTTAGGTCTTTATCAACACATTTTGCAACACGGTGAACTTTTATCTGATAATAGTTCTGAACAAACTGAATTGCAGCTTTCAGGACTCGTTGTAAAACAGGAAGGAAAGTTAAAAGTTTACAACCAAATTTATGCTCAAGTTTTTAATCAAACATGGGTTAATAAACAGTTTGAGAAACGCCGTCCTTATGCAGAATCGTTTACAGCTTGGATAGTGTCGGAATGCCAAGATGAATCGCGCCTTCTGCGGGGGCAAGCACTGCAAGACGCTTTACACTGGGCTGATCTCCAAGATTTAAGCGCGTTAGACTATCGCTTTTTGGCAGCCAGTCAAGATCTAGAAAAACACGAAGTTCAGCAAGCGCTTTTGACCCAAGCGGAGGAGAGCCAAATCTTAGCGGATGCTAATGAAACGCTATCTATTGCCCAAGAAACGGCTCAGGCGAAACTTGTAGACGCTCAGCAAAAAGCCAGACGCATCGTAGGACTGGGTTCAATCATTCTCATGACTTCCTTGATTGTGGCTGCGATCGTTAGCGTCCAAGTCAAGCACGCACGCCAAGAATTGAATGACGCCGATTTGTCCCTCCTCAGCTTTTCCGCCCAAAAAGACTATGAATCAAGTCCCTTTTCAGCGCTACTGACTGCCCTAAAAGCGGGCAACACGTTAAACACGCTACAACAGTCTCAACCCGTCAAACCCGAAACGCGCCAACAAGTCACCTCAGTGCTGCAACAGTCTCTCTATGGCATTCGAGAAGTAAACCGTCTCGAAGGGCATTCTCTCAGCGTTTTAGAAGTCGCGTTTAGCCCCGATGGTCAACTGATGGCGTCGGCAAGCGAAGACGGCACGGTGAACCTATGGCGCGTGAAAGGAGGAACGTTGCTCCGAACCCTGAAGCCCGATCGCAGCCGTCTCTGGAGTGTTCACTTTAGTCCCGATGGTCAAACGCTAGCCTCTTCGGGTCGAGACGGCACGGTGCAGCTTTGGCGGGTTTCGGACGGCACGTTGCTCAACGCTTGGAAGGCGCATCCAGATTGGGTGAGAAGTGTCAGGTTTAGCCCCGATGGACAGGTTCTAGCGTCGAGTAGCTCTGATCAAACCATTAAACTTTGGCGGGTCTCCGATCGCACCCTCTTTCATACCCTCAAAGGTCATCGAGGCTGGGCAACGAGTGTGAATTTTAGTGCAGACGGTACGATGTTAGCCTCAAGCGGCGCAGACAAAACAGTGCGGCTATGGAATGTCAGAGACGGGCGTGAGCAACGCCAACTCACTGGTCATAATCGCAGTGTGAGAAGCGTTCATTTTAGCGCCGATGGTCAACTGCTGGCATCGGGCAGTGAAGATGGCACACTCAAGGTCTGGCAGGTCTCAGACGGTACGCTGCTCCGAACCTTGGACTTCGATCGCAGCCCGGTTTGGAGTGTCCGATTTAGTGCCGATGGCAAGTTTCTCGCGGGGGGTAGCTCAGAGGGTACGGTGAAACTGTGGACGTTGGCAGACCTCGACGATGAGACCACGCAGCCCCAAATCTTCAAAGGGCATTACGGGCGGACTTGGGGGATAGAAATTAGCCCCGATAGCCAGCTTCTAGCTTCTGGTGGCGTCGATGGTGTCGTGCGGTTGTGGAAGGTGCAGCTTAGTGAACCCAAAACTTACGGGGTTTCGCAAGAGGACTTGATTAGCGTCAGTCTCAGCCCTGATGGCAAAACGTTTGCGGCGGGTGGTCTCGATCGCACGGTCAAACTTTGGGATGTCGAAACGGGTAACCTTCTCAAGCGCTTCAAGGGACACAGCAAAGCCGTGAGGAGTGTGCGATTTAGTCCGGATGGCACTCGGCTTGCTTCTGCGAGTTCTGATCTCACCGTCAAACTTTGGGATGCGAAAACAGGGGCAGTGCTGCAAACTCTTAGTGATCCCCATCCCTTTGGCAGTGTGCGATTTAGCCCAGACGGCAAACTCTTAGCCGCCGGGGGTGGGCGGGGCAAGAAAATGAACTTCTGGGAGGTTGAGACCGGAACGCTGATCAGAACCATTTTTGACGAAACCGATCCTCAGAAGCGCTGTGGGATTGGCAGTCTCAACTTTAGTCCGGATGGCAAACTGATCGGGTCAGCCTGCAACTATCTCACCTCGCGGATTTGGGAGGTCAACACTGGGAAACTATTCAAAACCTTCGATCGCCATAGCAGCCAAGTTCTAAGTGTTGATTTCAGCGCAGATAGCCAGCTTCTCGCCTCAGGAGGCAACGACAGCCTGCTGAAGATTTGGCACATCCAAACTGGATCGGTGCTAAACACCATTCAGGCACATCGAGGAGATATTAGCCGGGTGCATTTTAGTCCGGATGGTAAAAGTGTGGCGACCGCCAGCAGCGATGCCACCATCAAGCTGTGGAATGTTGCCGATGGAACGCTTCGGGCAACCCTTCAAGGGCATCACAATCGCATCCTCAGCCTTAGCTTTAGTTCGGATGGTCAAACGCTGGTGTCTGCGGGATATGACAACACGGTGAAGGTGTGGAACTTAACCTCAGACCTCAATCGCTTGATGAAGTCTGGGTGTGACTGGCTCAAAGATTATCTTGCTACCCATCCCTCTGAGCAAGAAGTTCGAGCGATTTGTCAAGATTACGAGGCGCACGATCTAAAACTCACCCGATAGAGCCGGAATGCAGCGATCGCAGATCAAGGGATGCTCGATTGATGTGCCGACAGACGGAGAGTAGTTCCAGCAGCGATCGCACTTTTTGCCTTCCGCATCAACAACGCCAATGGCTGAGGCATCGGTTTGCACCGCATATTTCATGCCCTGGAGTAGATCGGCAGAGTCGAGCAGTTCGACTTGGGAGGTGAGGAAGAGATAGCGCAACTCGTCAACCCGATTTCCGCGTAAGCTGTCGGCAGGATTAAAAGCGTGCAGGGTTTGCCGGAGGTCAGCATCAGCAACAAAAAGCAGCAGTTTGGCTTCGAGAGAAGACCCGATCGCTTTTTCGGTTCGGGCTTGCTCTAAGACTCGGTTTGCCTCGGCGCGAACGTGCCTTAGCTTCTCCCATTGGGCTTTGAGGGCGGGCTGTTTCCAACGCTTATCCAGCGTGACCCATCCGGCTTGGAACACAGAGGTGTGATGCGTCGGATAGGGGAGATATTGCCAGATATCTTCTGCCATGTGAGAGAGGACGGGCGCGATCGCTTTGGCTAAGTTTTCGAGCGCGATCGCTAACACCGTCTGACAACTGCGCCGTCGGAATGCATCCTCAGCACTGATGTACAAGCGATCTTTGGCAATGTCGAGGTAGAAGTTAGACAAATCAACCGTGCAGAAATTTTGGATTGTTTGGAAAAAGCGGAAGAATTGGAACGTCTCAAACGAGTCTTGCACGTCCTCAAAAACTTCGGTGATCCGGTGTAGCATGTAGCGATCGAGTTCGGGCAATTGCTCATAGGGAACCGCATGAGTCGTTGGATCAAAGTCGTGCAGGTTGCCCAGCAAAAATCGAGCCGTATTGCGGATCTTGCGGTAGACATCCGACATTTGCTTGAGAATGGTTTTGCCCAAGGGAACATCGTTAGAGTAATCCACCGAAGACACCCACAGGCGCAAGATATCAGCCCCATACGGCGGTTCTTCTTTCTGGTTTTTGCCCCCTTCAATGACGACGTACGGATCGACGACATTACCGAGAGATTTGCTCATCTTGCGTCCCTTTTCATCCAGCACAAAGCCATGGGTGAGCACCGTTTTGTAAGGCGCATGACCCTTCACCGCCACGCTGGTGAGCAAGCTAGATTGAAACCAACCCCGGTGCTGATCAGAGCCTTCTAAATATAGATCGGCGGGATAGCGCAACTCTGGGCGCTGCTCAACCACCGATGCCCACGAAGAGCCAGAGTCAAACCATACATCCATCGTGTCGGTGCCTTTACGGTAGGGGCGTCCGTGATATTTGGTAGGCAAGAGAGCCTCGATCGGCAGTTCCCACCAAGCATCGGAGCCTTTCTCAGCAATCAGCGCCTGAACGTGAGCGATCGTTTCTTCGTTTAATAACGGCTCATTGGTTTCTTCGTCATAGAAGACGGGGATCGGCACGCCCCAACTGCGCTGACGAGAAATACACCAGTCGGATCGTTCTGCAACCATTGGGGTGATGCGGTTTTCGCCCTGTTCGGGAATCCAGTTGACCGATGCGATCGCTTTAAGCGCTTCGTCTCGAAAGCCTTCGACCGAGGCAAACCACTGCTCGGTAGCCCGGAAGATCGTCGGTTTTTTGGTGCGCCAATCGTAGGGGTATTTATGAACATACGGTTCTTCTTTGAGAAGGGAACCGGCGGCGGCAAGCGCTTCAATCACGGCAGTATTTCCGTCGTCCAAGACGTTTAGCCCTTGAAACTGCCCTGCCTCTTCGGTAAAGTTGCCGTTGTCATCGACCGGCGCAAGGATGGGCAAGCCATAGCGCTGTCCGACCTGATAATCTTCCTGCCCATGACCCGGAGCAGTGTGAACTAATCCTGTCCCCGACTCAGTGGTGACATAATCGCCGCCGATCACAATTTCGCTGATGCGATCGTAGAGGGGATGTTTGTAAGTGCAATGCTCTAGCAACCGTCCCATCATCGTCGCTTTCACTTCAAGAGTTGTTCCGAAGGTTTCCGCTAAGCGATCGACAAGATCTTTTGCCACGATTAAGTATTTGAATCGTCCAAACGCATTCTCACCGACTTCAACGACGGCATACACCAAATCAGGATTCACACTGACCGCAAGATTGGCGGGAAGCGTCCACGGGGTTGTCGTCCAGATGGCAACGCCCAACTCTCCTAAAAACGGATCAAGCGGCGTCATCAGATCCTTCGCCAAACTTCGCACTTCAAACGCCGCAAACACACTGCGGGACGTATGACCTTCAGGATATTCCAGTTCTGCTTCGGCAAGGGCGGTCTTAGAACTCGGACTCCAATGCACTGGTTTTAAGCCACGGTAAATGTACCCTTTGAGCACCATCTGCCCAAATACCCCAATTTGCGCGGCTTCGTATTCGGGCTTCAGGGTGAGATAGGGATGCTGCCAATCTCCCCAGACGCCGTAGCGTTTGAAGCTCTGTAACTGCTGTTCAACTGCTGCCAAAGCAAAGTCTTTTGCCTTCTGACGCAGGGTGAGGGGGGTTAGCTGTCTTCGTTCGTCGGGTTTGAGGGCTTGCAAGACCTTCAGTTCGATCGGCAAGCCATGGCAATCCCATCCTGCCACATACCGCACCTTGCGCCCTTGCAGCAGGTTGTATTTGTTGATCGTATCTTTGAGAATTTTGTTGAGCGCGTGCCCAATGTGCAGCGCGCCGTTAGCGTAGGGAGGCCCATCATGCAAGATAAACAGGTCGCCAGGATTGTTCTGAGACAACTTTTCGTAAATTTCTTGCTCTGCCCAAAATTTTTGTAGTTCTGGCTCGCGCTTGACGGCGTTTGCCCGCATATCAAACTTAGTTTTGGGAAGATTAACGGTGTCTTTGTAAGATCCGGGTTCTGTTACAGACATATGCAAGGAGGGAATGGGGTATGGGATGGGAGGGAGAGGGAGATTGACAAGAATCTTTCCTGTGCCTGAATTGTCCCTTGGTTTATTTTGGCAGTAAATCAAGAACGGATGCAGCAGAATTCTTAGTTCCACTACATCCGTTGATGAGCGTCTTACCGATAGTTTACTGTACGGGGTAGTCGGACGGGGCAGTTAGGACGCTGGCGGCGAGTCTGTTTCTTCGGTTGTCTCTGGAGGATCAGCAGGAAGATGTTTTTTTTCCGCATCTTCGATCGCCGCTTCGACTAGCTCTGGATCGGGAGGATTGGGATGCACGGGTTGGTCGGCAGATTTAGTTGACTCATATTCCATTTCTTCTTGCACGATCTCGTCGGCAGGAATGTCGGAGTCGGATGTAGCAGGCTGATTAACGGGAGCGGTTGGCTCTTCGACTGCTTTCTCTGCGGCAACGGCGGCTTCTGCATACCCCCCGGTTGTTTCCCCTGTTTCACTGTCTACGCTAACGGTCGGAGCCTTTTCCTCGTCTCGAAACTCTTTTCGCACATAGGTTGACGTATTTTTCTCTGGCTTTTTGAACAGATTGCCGATCGTTTGCCCAATGCCTGCGATCGCACCGCCCAACGTAGGGGTCGCTCCGCCTGAATCAGCCTTCGTTCCGGTTTGATCTGGGACAGTTCCAGGTTGATCTGCCGTCGTTTCAACCGTAGGCGAGGGATTTCCAAAATCATCTCGTGTCAGGGGTGTATAAGATTCGGTGGAAGCTGTTTCAGACGGCGCAGTTGCCTCTAATTTGCTGCCAACTGCGGTTTTCACCTGGTTAACGACTCCAGAAAACTGCTGCTTCATCTGTCCGAGGATTTGGGTTCGGTTCGCAGGTTGGAGCGCCTCGCCGACTTTAGCCTTTAATTCTTCTGGATTAGGGGTGTGTCCCAACCGGGCATCTAGCGTTTGCCAAGCAAACCAGCCGATGAGCGAAACGCTGGCGATCTGTCCGAGCAAAACGCCGCCTGTGATGCGATCGCCGCACACCAGCAGCACCAGCGCGTAAAATAGCCCAACGCCGCTCCAGATCAAATCGTTTTTGCGGTAGACTTCTGGATAAATAAAGCCCGACAGATATAAGGCAAGGCTGCCCAGTCCGACCAATAAAGCTAAAAGAAATGTCAGCATAGCGCTGCTCCTAACTGTCACCGAATTGCTTCCTTAACTCTACCGCTTGGGCTGTACTTTCAGAGGTATGGTTTTCTCGATTCGGTCAATTTGGTTAAGTTGTATATCACCAAATCCTTGCCATTTTAAGCGTGAAGCCCGGTAATTCAGGATCGCAGCTTACAGATTCTGGGGCGTCTAGAAGTTCGCAGGTGCGATCGGGTCTGTAAATCTGAACGGTGCGATTCTTGCGATCTATTAACAGTCCAAGTCGCGTACCGTTGTCCATATATTCCTGCATTTTGGCTTGCAATTCAGTAAGACTGTCACTCGAAGAGCGAAGTTCAATCACAAAATCGGGACAGATGGGGGCAAAGGATGCTTTTTGCGAGTCACTCAGCGCATTCCACCGCTCTAATTTAGTCCAAGAAGCATCCGGAGAACGAGTCGCTCCATTTGGAAGCGTAAACCCTGCACTCGAATCAAAGCCGATGCCTGTGCCGTCTCGTCTAGCCCATATTCCAAGTTCAATAGCGATCTCAAAGTTTCGGTTTCCGGTATCTGAAAAAGCGGGCGACATAATGACGACATCTCCAGTGGCAGATCGTTCAATTCGCAGGTCAGGATTTCCCAAGCAAAGGTCGTAAAATTGCTCGTTGGTCATCTGCAATGCTGAGGGCAGGTGAACCTTGAGAGGAGTGCTTTGGGCTTGGATGAGCAGGGTTGTCATTGTAGGTTAACCAGAAGCAGGATTAGCTTTATTTTAGGAGAGAGCCATAGAATAGCTGGAGCTTGGCAAAGCCCATCGCTTCCGCTTGAATGGGGACATCTGCTCTAGCAATACATTTTTATGACTTTTATGACTCACTATCAACAAATTCTCAAGATTTCAACAACGGGTAAATCGCTACATAAAGTCACCTCGCAAATTCAAGGAATCGTGGCTCAATCGGGCATCCAAACCGGACTGTGTAATTTGTTCTTACGTCACACGTCTGCGAGTTTGATCATTCAAGAAAACGCCGATCCTGATGTGTTACAAGATCTCGAAAACTTCCTCTCAAAACTGGTTCCAGAATGGGAGAACTACATCCACAGCACCGAAGGAGCCGATGATATGCCTGCTCACATTCGGACAGTGCTAACTCACACCTCTGAGCAGATTCCGATCGCGCAAGGTCGCTTGGTTCTTGGCATTTGGCAAGGCATTTATGTGTGGGAACATCGTCAGCACCGCCACACGCGAGAACTGTTTGTCCATGTAATGGGAGAAAAATAAAAACAGCGTTCCGATTAGCGTTGATTAAACTGTTGTCGAATTCTTATTCTTCGTATTCGCTATCAATTTCTACTTCTAAGGTGTCTTCGTCAAATCGAAGGTAGAGAATGTTAGGACGACAGCAAACCTGACAGTCTTCGACATACGATTGCTGGCTGCCTGCGCTCCAATCGACGAAGGTTAAATTAGGTTCGCCACAGTAAGCGCAACTGTATTCGGTGGTGGTTTGCATGATTGGATAGGAATTCTGAAGTGGAGTCTATTTTGTGTGTCGTGCCAGTGCAAGCTGAATCAACTGATCGACCAATTCAGGATAGGGAATTCCGCTCGTTACCCACATTTGAGGATACATACTGGTTGCCGTGAAACCAGGCAGCGTATTGATTTCATTAATCAAAACCTCACCTGTCGATTCAACGTAAAAGAAATCAACCCGCGCCAGTCCTGCACAATCCAATGCCATGAATGCTTGAATTGCCCGCTCTTGAATTTCGCTTGCCACAGAGGGAGGTAGGTCTGCTGGGATAAACCACTCCGCTTCGCCTACGGTGTATTTGGTTTCGTAGTCGTAGAAGTCGCTTTGGAAGGTAATTTCTCCCACAACCGAGGCTTTCGGCTGCTCGTTGCCGAGAACCGCACATTCTATTTCTCGTGCCACCACTCCCGCTTCAACGATGATCCGCCGATCGTAACTCGCGGCATTGTCCAAGGCGGCTTCGAGTTCGGCGCGGGTGCGAACTTTCGAGATGCCGACCGACGAGCCGAGGTTTGCCGGTTTAACAAAGCAGGGGTAGCCCAACTGGGATTCAATCTCGTCGCATAATTTTGGAAACACACAGGCATTTGACCATACCTGCGATCGCGTGACCGCCACATAGTTTACCTGCGGCAACCCCGCCTGAGCAAACACCATTTTCATGGCAATCTTATCCATTCCTGCTGATGAACCGAGCACCTCAGAGCCAACAAACGGAACTTGCATCAGTTTAAGAAGACCTTGCACCGTGCCATCTTCGCCATTCGGCCCGTGCAACATCGGAAACCATACATCTACGGCAGACACTTCTGCTGGAAATTGCCAACGATTGGGTTTTTCTTCAAACACTGAAATCGCAGTGCCCGATGAGAGGACTTGTTGAGCAATTTCTGGCGATCGCCACCCCCCATCTTTGCCAATGTAGAACGGCAAGAGCTTGTACTTCTGGGCATTAGGTTCGGCAGTTAGCGCTTGAGCAATTGATCGGGCGGAGGAAATCGAGACCTCATGCTCTCCAGAACATCCGCCAAATAACAGTCCTACGTTCAGTTTGGTCATGACTTGTCCTGCTGTATGAATATGGGCTGTGCGTTTACGACATTTTGCCACGAAGCGACACCAAATCTAAGAGACACCAGATCTAAGAGACGCTGGCGGCACTGCTTTGCAAAGAGGAATGAACCGACTCATGAAATATCAAGAGGGAGTCTCTAGAATAAAAAGAGTAGCCTCGTCTCGTAAGCCTTATGTCTCAGATTTGCATTCTCGGTGGCGGTTTTGGTGGATTATATACAGCGCTGCGGCTCAGCCAATTGCCCTGGAATAAACTCGATAAACCCCAAATTACGCTTGTCGATCAGCGCGATCGCTTTGTCTTCTCTCCCCTGCTCTATGAACTGGTAACCGGCGAGATGCAGACGTGGGAAGTTGCGCCGCCCTATGCCGAATTGCTAGCCGGGACAGAGATTCGATTTAAGCAAACGGCAGCCACAGAAATTGATGTTGAGGCAAAACAAGTTCAGCTAGAAACGGGGGAAACGCTGACGTACGATCGCTTGGTGCTGGCAGTGGGCGGAGAAACGCCGATGGATATGGTTCCGGGCGCGGCAGAGTTTGCCATTCCGTTTAGAGCGATCGCAGATGCCTACCGCCTCGAAGAACGGCTGAGACTGCTAGAAGAATCGGATGTCGATAAAATCCGGATCGCGGTGGTAGGTGCGGGCTATAGCGGTGTAGAACTGGCGTGTAAATTGTCTGATCGATTGGGCAACCGTGCTCGAATTCGGATTGTTGAGCAGAGCAATCAAATCTTGCGATCGTCACCGCCTCATAACCGCGATGCTGCAACCAAAGCCCTAGAAGACCGAGGCATCTTTTTGGATCTAGAAACCACCGTCGAAAACCTGACAGAAGATCGTATTTCCTTGCTCTACAAAGGCTCGACGGATACAATTCCGGTAGACATCGTGCTGTGGACGGTCGGAACTCGCGCTGCTGAAGTTGTCCAAAACCTATCGCTCAAGCATAATCAACGCGGTCAGGTGATGACGACACCCACCCTGCAAGCGATCGATCATCCTGAGATTTTTGCAGTGGGAGATTTGGCAGATTGCAAAGACGCAGAAGGGCAACAGGTTCCTGCTACCGCCCAAGCCGCGTTTCAACAGTCAGATTATGCAGGCTGGAACATTTGGGCATCTCTAACCCATCGCCCTCTGTTGCCGTTCCGGTATCAACACTTGGGGGAAATGCTCACCTTGGGCATTGATGATGCCACGCTGACGGGTCTGGGCATTCAGCTAGACGGCTCGTTGGCAGGTGTGGCGCGGCGTCTTGCCTATCTCAACCGGATGCCCACCTTAAAACACCAGGTTAGGGTCGGGTTTAGCTGGTTAACTCGCCCGATCGTGAACGCTTTGGCAGGAAACGATGAATAATAGAACGTGAGTTTGGCAGCCCTCATCTTTGTCGTCTCTTTTAGGGAGGAGCAAGACAACATGACGAGAAAATCTGGGATGAGGGTACGGTTGCCTCTGCCAAACTGACGGTATCTAGACGGTAGAAATCGTCTGTGTTCATCTCACCTGTAAGCTTTTATGAAACACCCCCAAGTCATTTTTTTTGATGCTGTTGGCACCTTGTTTGGGGTTCGCGGCAGTGTTGGCGAAGTGTATGGTCACCTTGCCCAAAAGCATGGGGTTCAGGTTGATCCGCAGCGATTGAACCAAATGTTTTATCAGCAGTTTAAGGCGTCGTCGCCCTGCATGTTTCCTCAGGCGCAACCCGATGATATTCCGCAGCTTGAGTATCGATGGTGGAGCGCGATCGCTGCCCAAACGTTTCAGCAAGCCGGGGTGTTTGAGCAGTTCCAAGACTTCTCGGCGTTCTTTTCAGAGGTCTATTCTCACTTCGCTACGGCAGACCCGTGGATCGTCTATCAAGATGTTGTGCCAACTTTAAAGCGGCTCAAAACTCTCGGCATTCCGCTAGGCATCATCTCGAATTTTGACTCTCGCATTTATCTGGTTCTCAATGCTCTCAAGTTGTCGGGTTATTTTAGCTCCATCACGATTTCTACCGAGGTTGGGGCGGCAAAACCTGACCCCAGAATCTTTCAGGTGGCGCTAGAAAAACATGACTGCGCGGCTGAGATGGCATGGCACGTTGGGGATAGCAATAAGGAAGATTATGAGGCGGCAAGTTTAGTAGGGCTGCGCGGCGTTCTTCTCGATCGCGATTCAAAATAGCGCAAACCAAGGCTCAACACTCGATCTATCGCTGAATCTATCACTATAGTCTTGCTGGTGAGACAAGAGTTTAGCGCAGATTTGGTTCAATAGATTTGATTTAGCAGACTTGCGTTTGGCAGTAAGATGTAGTACTTAGGTATTAACTTTTCGGATCTTCATGCCTGTCAAACCGTCGCAAATTTTAGATCAGTTAAACCAAAAGCGAGAAGAGTTTACACGCTTTGATAAGACTGCCATGCAAGAGCTTCAGCAGTATGGAGTGGCGTTGGCGAATATGTCGCAGCGATCGCACACCCATTTGCTCGATCGGCTAGGCGGCATCAAAGACTGCGGCGCACGCCCATTAGAGCCATGGGGCGAGTCTCCAGATTGGATCATGCCCTCTCATCTGGTGTGGCAAAGCCGAGAGCAGAGCATGGATTGGGTGCGCGATCGCTTGAGCAGAATTTCTACCTTTGCCGTCGATGGCTCCCAAATTTATCCCAGCAAAGATTTTTCCATCCCGATCGCGCTGGTGCAAATTGGCTGGTACGAAAACTTTCACTTGCCGTCGGGGGAGTACGAAAAAGACATCAAATCTGAGGTGCTGACGCCAAGCGATTTGCGGGTTGGGCGGGGCGATCTTGCCGATCGCAAGGTTAATCTGCGGCGGTTTGAAATGGAAACCGAGCGCTTGATTCAATACATGGAAGAGCGGGCAGGGTGTGATACCTGCCTGGCGTTTTTTGACGGCTCATTGATTGCGAGTTTTGCCGAAGCGTTTGATGAAGAAACAACGAATTTTTATGTCAAATGTATTCGCAACTTGATTCGGGCAAGTGAGCATTATCGGGTTCCGCTCGTGGGATTTATCGACACGTCTACCGCTCGCGATTTGACCGAGATGCTGAGGCGGCTGTGTGGCTTGCCCGAAGGCAAAGCGATTCACGATGCCCAACTGCTCAATCGGGCTACCCATGAGATGCAATGGGGCGATCGCACGCCGCTTTTTCTTTGTCAGCGGGTCGGAGTCCGCGATTTTTACCAAGAATTAGCCGATCACGTCGCTTTCTCTTACCTCAAAACAAATCGAGATAGCTACCCGGTGCGCCTGGAAATGCCGGTTTGGGTTTATGAAGCGGGGCTGTGCGATCGCGTGATCGATTGGGTTCGCGCCGAAGTGATTGTTGGCGGTGGTTATCCCTACGCGATCGAAACGGCGGATCAGGTGGCGGTCTTAAAAAATGATGATCGTCAAACGTTTTATCGCCTAGTCCAAGACTGGGCAGAGAAGGAAGATCTGAGGTTACGCCTTTCTCGCAAAATGGTGAGCAAAGCTCGAAGACGCTAGAGAAAGCAGATCGGCGTCAATGTTCTGTCAGAACTATGCGATCGTTCTGATACCCAATTAATCTATAAATGCGACAGATGTGCGACCTCCCCCAACCCCGCCTGAGTAAAGTGGGGAGCCGGAAAGTCCTTCCTGACCCAGGGGGGATGCCGTAGGCAGGGGGGTCGAGGATCTGTCGCCGTGAAAAATCAATTTGGTATGACAACCCTCAGAACTATTTGTCAGAACTATTTGTCAGAACTCTTCGTCAAAACTACTCGTCAGACCTTACGTGCTTTCGTAGGAAGGCATTGTATGTAGCTTTCGTAAACCTTTAGTAAAAATGTGGATCGGGTGCAGGCAATATCACGGGCTTTCATTACCATTTCTGTATTAAGACTTACAGGACTAGTAGGACAGTTTAGAGCTTGGCTTATGGGCACCTTATTTTTACTCGTTGCGATCGCATTCTACGTCTCACTGATGCCTCTGTTTTTCCGGAAATGGATGATGCTAAGCCAAGAGCAAGATATCCCAGAAGAAGCTCGCTCCCTTAGCACGATCGTGGTTGCGATCGCGACGTTGTTTTGGCTGTTCGTGCTGCCGTTTGCCTACCTCGATTTGCTGGAAGAATCTGCCCAGCCGTAATCAACAATCCAGCCCAAATTATCAAGTCTCACTATGTCCTGAGATCTGGTGCCGTCAGGTGTAGGCAAATCGCAGATTTAGCGACTCGCGCCAGTGCAGGCTGTCTTCTGGGCAATCTCTACCCTCCTCGCACTTTTTCCATACACCAATCGATCAACGGGCGCAGCGACTCAGGCACGCTCGATTCGCCCACCCGCACCGCATGATGCCGCTTGCCATCGTCTATGGCAATGTCATATTGAAACCGATCAGGTTGGGACGCCGACGACATTTCGGTAGGCAACTGAAAAAAATTGGCAGCCTGAACAAACTGCCGGAGTTGGTTGGCTTCACTTGGCGGCAAGGTTGCTGTGTCTAAGGAGGTGGTCAGCATGAGTCCAGCAAATCCACCGCTCCGCTCAAAGGTGACGCGCATAGACGAATGAAGGGATGAACAGGACACGAGAAATATCGCAACCATAGCGCATAAGACTGCCTTTCTCATCTCTTTTTCATCCCATTCAAGGTTTATGCGATGACGCCGACGGTCTTCCAAGCATTCCGCACCGCTTTTTGCTCATCGCCATCGATGCCATACAACTCACCCGCGATCGCGATGGTGGCATTGGCAGCCCGTCTAAAGTTGGCGCGCGATCGCAACCGTTCGGTCAAGGCAACGTACCAAATTTTCCCTGCCTTCTCCCACGCATTGCCCCCAATCTCGCTGGCGGCAAGATAAAACGCTCGATTGGGAATGCCCGAATTGATGTGGACTCCTTCATTGTCGGCGGTTCCGGTATAAATGCTTTTCATGTCTGCTGGCTGGGGATCTTTGCCCAGCACTTTGTCGTTATAAGCAGTTCCGGGGGCTTTCATCGATCGTAGCGCCACGCCGCTGATTTTGTCGGTCAGCAGTCCTGCACCGATCAGCCAGTCTGCTTCGTCTGCTGGTTGCTTGAGACTATACTGCTTGATCAAGCTGCCAAACACATCCGACATCGACTCATTTAGCGCCCCCGGTTGCCCTCGGTAGACCAGTCCCGCTTCATACTGCGTCACGCCGTGGGTAAGTTCGTGCCCAATAATGTCGATCGAAATCGTAAATCGGTTGAATAACTCACCATCGCCATCGCCGTAGACCATCTGGCTGCCATTCCAGAAGGCGTTATCGTATTTGCGATCGAAATGCACTGTTGAATCTAGACGTAGCCCATACCCATCGATCGAGTTGCGCTCAAAAATGTCGTTGAAAAAATCATAGGTGATGCCCGACCCATCGTAGGCTTCATCAACACTAATATCCCCAGTGGGGGGATCGCCCTCTCCGCGCACGAGCTTACCCGGAAGGTCAGTTCCGGTCTCTGCGTCAAAAATGGTGCGGCGTTTTTCACCAGCGATCGCGCTACTAAAATTAACCATCCCCACTGCCTCGCGCCGCCCCCGAAACCGCTCCGAAGCGCGCACCGTCCGCAATGCCCATTCTTTCTGCGTCGCATCTCCATTGAGAATGATCTGATCGCTCATATACGGCGGCAAAATGCAGCACATTGGGCAAACATGATGCGTCAACCGCGTACAACGGTTCTGATGTCGGTGTTTCTGATGTCGGTTCGCCATTTACGCTCTCCTAAGCTAAAACTCATCGATATTCCCGTAAGGATTACAACATCATTTTTGAATTTTCTCCGCGATTGGGCGCAACTACGAACATCTACCGTGAAGCAACCGCTTTTGTTACAAAACTTATATTCTTTCTCATCTGGTCACCGTCTCTTTTATGATGGTCTAGCAAGCAAAACGAGAGGGTTCTACACACTTTTTAATAATTGAGTGTTGGGCACCGAATCGTTCTAATCTAAGAATGAACTGGTCACGCCTGAGTACGTGTTTACCACTAAATTTTTTAAGCTGACGCTATTTACAGATGGTGATTTAGCAGAAAACAAGTAGTGCCAGGTGACATGCTGGTCAGATTTAACACAGTAACGATCCGTAATGGGAGCTTTAGGAATCTAATGAGTGTTAAGGCAAGTGGTGGAAGCTCAGTTGCGCGCCCGCAACTATACCAAACAGTCCCAGTCTCAACAATTTCGCAGGCTGAACAGCAAGACCGCTTTTTAGGACGGGGAGAGTTGGATGAGCTAACTCGGTACTTTGCGTCGGGAGCCAAACGCCTCGGCATTGCTGAGTTGCTGACCCAAAAAGCAGAACTAATCGTCTCTCGTGCAGCAAATCGCATCTTCACCGGGGGTTCCCCGATGTCGTTTCTCGAAAAGCCCACCGAAGAGCCAGTCAAGTCAATGGCAGGCAAGACGATGAACACCGAAGAGGGCATGAAGCTGGGCACCGTCACCTATGCAGAAGGGTCTGGGGGCGGATTGTTCGGCGGCATTCGCAACTTCTTCTTGACGCCTAGCGCTGGGGCGGTTCCTCCTGGGTTCCGGGCGATCAACGTGTCGCGATACGGTCCGAGCAATATGGCGAAGTCGTTGCGAGACATGAGTTGGTTCTTGCGCTACACAACTTATGCGATCGTAGCTGGTGACCCCAACATCATTGCAGTAAATACTCGTGGTCTGCGTGAAATCATCGAAAACGCCTGTTCTGGTGATGCAACCGTGGTGGCGCTGCAAGAAATGAAAGTGGCATCGATGAGCTACTTCCGCCAAGACGAAGAAGCCAGCGAAATCGTCAGCCAGTATTTCGATGTGCTAATCAGCGAGTTTAGAGCGCCAACTCCATCTGACAAGCTGCGTCAGCGCAACTCTAATGATCTGCAGGGGCTGCAACTGCCGCAAATCTACTCCAATGCTGCCGAGCGGCGTCCGAAATACGCGATGAAGCCGGGTCTCTCTAGCACCGAGAAAGCCGATGTCGTGAAAGCGGCATATCGTCAGGTGTTTGAGCGCGATATCACCCGCGCCTACTCTCTGGGCGTCTCCGATCTCGAATCGAAGGTGAAGCAAGGCACGATTTCGATGAAAGAATTCATCCGTCGTCTCGCCAAATCACCCCTATACCGGAAGAATTTCTTTGAGCCGTATATTAACAGCCGTGCTCTAGAACTGGCGTTTCGTCACATTTTGGGGCGTGGTCCCTCGTCGCGAGAAGAAGTGCAGCGATACTTCTCGATCGTCTCCAACGGTGGGTTAAATGCTCTGGTTGATGCGTTGATCGATTCTCAAGAGTATAGCGACTACTTTGGCGAAGAGACCGTCCCTTACCTGCGCGGTCTCGGTCAGGAAGCACAAGAGTGTCGCAACTGGGGACCGCAGCAAGACCTGTTTAATTACAGTGCGCCGTTCCGCAAGATTCCTCAGTTCATCACGACGTTTGCATCCTACGATCGCCCCTTGCCCGATCAACACGTCTATGGCTCTGGAAACGATCCGCTTGAGATTCAGTTTGGGGCGATCTTCCCGAAAGAAACCAAGAATCCCAGCACCAGCCCTGCACCTTTTGGTAAGGACACCCGCCGGATTTTGATCAATCGCGGTCCTGGCATCAACAACCAGTTGAGCAATCCAGAAGCCCGTGGTGTTTCTCCTGGAACCCTCGGTCCTAAAGTGTTTAAGCTAGATCAAGTTCCGAGCTATACCGGAAGCTTCGCAAAGCGCGGCGGCGGCTCAAAAGGCGTCAGCGTTAAGTTCTCGGAAAGCTCGACTCAAGCGGTGATCCGGGCTGCCTATTTGCAAGTCTTTGGGCGGGCTGTATACGAGGGTCAACGGCTCAAAGTCGATGAAATCAAGCTGGAAAATGGCGAAATCACGGTGCGTGAGTTTATCCGTCGTCTCGCCAAATCAAACCTTTTCCGCAGCTTATATTGGGAGAAACTGTACGTTACTAAAGCGGTCGAATACATTCACCGTCGGCTGCTCGGTCGCCCTACCTACGGTCGTCAGGAAATCAACACGTACTTTGATATTTGCTCGAAGAAAGGCTTTTATGCCTTGATCGATGCCATTCTCGATAGTGTTGAATACAACCAAACCTTTAACGAAGATGTTGTTCCTTACGAGCGCTATCTCACGCCGGGGGGCGTGTCGCTCAGAAGCTCTCGCGTTGGCTCAGTTGGCGATACCGGCATGCGGGTAGACAAACAAGAGACGCCACGGTTTGTGGAACTAGGGGCGGTGGGTGGCACCCGAACTGAACCTGATGTGCAGTTCCGCATCAATCAGGGCGTTAGCAAGAAGCGCGAACAAACTAAGGTCTTTAAACTGGCCCAACTCAACGATAAGTCAAACCTCAAAGTCGTGATTGGGGCGGCGTATCGCCAAATTTTTGAGCGAGATATTGCCCCTTATGTGGCTCAAAATCAGTTTTCTGGATTGGAGAGCAAACTTGGCAACGGCGAAATTACTCTCAAAGAATTTATTGAGGGGTTAGGAACTTCTAGCCTTTATATCAAAGAGTTCTACACGCCGTATCCCAATACAAAAGTGATCGAGCTTGGTACAAAGCACTTCTTAGGTCGTGCCCCCCTCGATCAACCGGAGATCCGGAAATACAACACGATCTTGGCAAGCCAAGGTCTCAAGGGGTTCATCAATGCGATGCTCACGAGCGCAGAATATGGTGAAGCCTTTGGAGAAGATACCGTTCCTTACAACCGCTTCTTGACCTTACCTGCGGCAAACTTCCCGAACTCACAAACCCTGTACAACAAGCTGACCAAGCAAGATCAGAAGCTTGAGGTTCCAAGCTTTGCCCCTACTAAGTCGCGGATGGATGCCGCTAAGATGCCGATGACGGCTCTGGCAATGCAAAATATTGCAGCGCAGGGTAGACAGATCGATAGGAGTAAGCCACTCTTTATCGAATTGGGGCGATCGCACGCGAATGGTGGGGGACAGTCGGTTGAGGTGGGAGTGGGTACGACTCGCCGTAAGCCTGCTCGCATCTACCGGATGAATCCGGGCATGGGGCAAAGCGAAAGCGAGTTGGTGATCAATGCGATCTACTGCCAAGTGATGGATGTGTTTAGCGGTCAAGTTCCGGCTCAATTTAAGCGATCGGATCTTGAAAGTAAGCTCCGCAATGGCGAAATCTCGGTTCGCGAGTTTGTCAAGACGCTAGCTGGCTCGGAGATTTATGTCCGTCGCTTCTATGCGCCGTATCCGAATACGAAAGTGATTGAATTTTTGTTCCGTCACTTGCTCGGTCGCGCCCCGGCAACCCAAGCTGAAATCCGCGAATATAACAAGATTCTGGCGGGTCAAGGTTTGAAGGCGGCGGTGGATGCGATGGTAAACGGTGCGGAGTATGCTCGCTATTTTGGTGAGGATGTTGTGCCTTATAAGCGGTTCCCATCGTTGCCTGCGGGGAACTACCTCGGCAGCATCCAGGCAGATCAAGACTTGGTGAAGCAATCTTGGTCGGATCTGTCTCCCTCGTCTATTACGGGTGGTCGGAGCCAACGCTAAGTACGGCTTGTTTGAAGCCCCCGATCGCTGAGATCGGGGGCTTTGTTTTGGGGAGCAATCTTGATCAGTGCAAAACAAATTGCGGACGCCGATCACAACTCGGCGTCCGCGATCGCAGGTCAAATCAGCATCAAACCAGTAGCAAACTCCCTATCAAATTATTGCTCTGGTGAGTCAGGTGCTTGGTTCGAGAAACTGTAGATCGTCTGCATCTCCAGCGCATGACAAATCGATGAGGGCTGCTGGCTTAAGGGAAAGGTTTGTCGTTCGAGCTTTACCTGCAACCCAGTCAGCGGATCAGACCCTGACGAGATGAGAAACTCTAGCTTATCGATTGCTAAGCCAGAGATAATATTATCAAGAACCTGCGCGATCGCCTCCCTATGAGGATACTCAGCCCGATGCCATTCCTCATCGTCTGGCAACGCTTGCTCATACCCTAGATTGACAATCAGCGAGTTTTGACCAAATAGTGCTGCTGCCACAGGTCGTGTCTCTTCTTGCAGCATCAAGTCATAGGTTTTGGCGACATAGCGAAGCTTGTCTAACAACTCGTAGCGCTCTGTGATCGAGTGCAATTCGTAGGGCAGGCAAATCGCCACCGTTGCCAGATAGGTTCTGAGAAACAGGTGTCCCAGCTTTTCGGCTTTGGTCGTTAAATAGTTAACGTTGTGAGACGTTGCCTCGATCAGCAGAGGAACCCGATCAACCATCTCTAAACCATAGCCCTTTAGTCCGGCAATCTTACGGGGGTTATTGGTCACCAAACGAATTTTCTGCACTCCCAAGTCATTGAGAATTTGCGCGCCCACGCCATAATCTCGCAGATCCGCAGGGAAGCCTAGCTTTTCGTTTGCCTCGACGGTATCTAGCCCCATATCTTGGAGCGAATAGGCTTTCAGCTTGTTGACCAAGCCAATGCCTCGCCCCTCTTGGCGAAGATACACCACCACCCCCAAGCCCGCATTCTCGATCATCTTGAGAGCCGCTTGAAGTTGCATCCGGCAATCACAGCGCAGTGATCCGAGGGCATCGCCCGTGAGGCACTCCGAGTGCACTCGCACCATCACAGGCTGATCTCTAAAGTCTTCGGGGTTGCCCTTCACGATCGCAACATGCTCTGAATTGTCGAGCAGATTGCGATATCCGTAGATTTGAAACTGTCCAAACTGGGACGGTAAATTTGCCACGGTTTCCCGGTGCACAAAGCGTTCGTGCCGCAGACGATAGCTGATCAAGTCCGCAATGCTAATAATCCGGAGATTGTGTGTGCCAGCATACTCAATCAGTTGGGGCAACCGAGCCATTGAGCCATCTGCGTTTTGAATCTCGCAAATCACTCCCGCCGGGTATAGCCCTGCCAGCCGCGCCAAGTCAACGGCTGCTTCGGTATGACCTGCCCGTTTTAAGACTCCCCCTTCTCTAGCTCGAATGGGGAACACATGCCCTGGGCGTCGCAAATCGCTCGGTTGCGTTTTTGGATTGAGCGTTACTTGGATGGTTCGAGCGCGATCTTCGGCAGAAATTCCGGTGCTGACACCAGCAAGCGGGGATGCATCAATGCTTACCGTAAAGGCAGTTTGGTTGCTGTCGGTGTTCTCACGCACCATTAATGGAATGTCGAGTTCATCAAGGCGATCACCCGTCATTGCCAGACAGATCAGCCCTCTTGCTTGGACTGCCATGAAATTAATCATGTCTGGAGTGGCAAACTGCGCGGCACAGATGACATCTCCCTCGTTTTCCCGATTTTCATCGTCTACAACGACGATGGATCGTCCTGCTTTGAGGTCTATCAAAGCGTCACCGATCGAATCAAAGGTAAACGGTTGACTAAAGGGGGATTGAGACGATTTAACAGAGAAGTTCAAGGCTACCACACCGTAAAGTTTCTTTAAGCAGGCGTATGCACTGATTGTAATGGGTTCGGCTTCGGAAACGTACTTATCACTTGATTGTAATTCTTTTTACGTGGAAAGCTAGGAACAAAGCAAGAGTGTGCTGGTACGTTTTCAGTGGATTCCAGGTTTCGAGTCTGTGGTACTGATCAGCCAAGCCGCAGAGCAACGTTGTCTTGCTACCATGGTAGACCTGCCCACGAAGAGGCTGAACTTGCGATCGCAGTGCTCTTCAATCTCAGCAAGTCGTAGTCTATGACGCTAAGGCAGCCTGGCAGGGTTGGTACACTGGTGTCTGCCGTCGTTTCACAATCTTTCATTTCAACGCACCCCTCTCTAATCTAACGATCTGCTTTGAGAAATGCAGGTTCAGCATTACAATGCAGCAGAAGTTCAGCGATTTTGCGTCATAAGGGTCGAGAAGCATGGGTGATGTAGGGCGTATACCCGTCGGTGTGATTGGGGCATCCGGTTATGGCGGGGTGCAGTTAGTCCGGTTGGTGATGGATCATCCCCAGCTTGATCTGGCTTACCTGGGGGGTGATAGCAGCGCAGGGCGAGATTTTTCAAGCGTTTATCCCCATTTGTTTCATCAAGTTAACCAGACGATCGAACCGATCGACCTGACTCAAATTGCTGACCGGTGCGATGTTGTTTTTCTCTCACTGCCCAACGGACTTGCCTGCAAAATGGCTCCTCAGCTTTTAGAGAAGGGCTGCAAGGTGCTGGATCTGTCGGCAGACTACCGCTTTTCGGATTTAGGGATATATACCTATTGGTATCAGGTCGAACGGACGGATCAGGAGATTGCAGAAACGGCAGTGTATGGGTTGCCAGAGTTGTATCGCGATCGCATCTCTGAAGCCCAGCTAGTGGGCTGTCCTGGCTCTTACCCAACGGCGAGTTTGCTTGCCCTCTCACCGTTGCTCAAGCAAGGATTGATCATTCCAGAGACTGCCATCATTGATGCCAAGTCTGGGACATCGAGCGGGGGTCGGCAAGCCAAGGTTGAGTTGTTGCTTGCCGAAGCCGAAAATTCGCTTGGGGCTTACAGCGTGGCTCGTCATCGCCACACGCCCGAAATTGAGCAAGTCTGTAGCGATTTGTCGGGACATGAGGTTTTGGTTCAATTTACGCCGCATTTGGTGCCAATGGTGCGAGGAATTTTTGCCACCGTGTATGCCACGCTGCGCGATCCGGGATTAGTGCGAGAAGACTTGCTGACTATTTATAGTGCGTTTTATCGGTCTTCTCCATGGGTGAAGTTGTTGCCAAGCGGTGTGTATCCCCAAACGAAATGGGCAAGCGGCACCAATCTTTGCTACATCGGCATTGAGGTTGATCCCCGGACGGCGCGAGTGATTGTGATGGCAACGATCGATAACCTCCTGAAGGGGCAAGCGGGACAAGCCATTCAATGTCTCAATTTGATGATGGGATGGGATGAGATGTTGGGCTTGCCCAGGCTGAGTTTTTACCCCTGACTTGAGCGATCGCGGGTTCTAAACAGGTGAGAGTGATCCGGGTTATAGAGGCGCGATCGCAGGGATGATGTCCCCTGAGGTTGCAAATCACTGTTTTTATTTACCGAATCGGGATCTGCAACAAAATATTCAGAGGGCACAGTTGACGCCGCCAACGCCGGACTAATCACATACATCGTGGTGCGGATCAAGTCTGCGTTGCGCGTCATCTCCGCCATTTGATGGAGCGGCACGAGCCATATTTTTTCATCCGACCAGCCCAGCCGAAAACAAATCGCCACCGGCGTATCTGCCGGATAGTGCTGCACCAATTTAGCTTGAGCCGCCTCGACGTGGCGAGCGCTGAGGTAGAGGCACAAACTTGCCTGATGGGCGGCTAACGTAGATAACTCTTCGGCTTCTGGAACTTGGGTGCGCCCACTGATGCGCGTCAAAATAATCGATTGCACTAATCCTGGAACGGTTAGCTCTACCCGCAGGCGCGCCGAGGCAAGCTGAAACGCGCTAATGCCGGGAACGACTTCAAACGGAAGCTCAGCCTCAAATAAGGCTTGCATTTGTTCTTGCACCGCACCATACAAGCAAGGATCGCCGGAGTGAAGCCGGATCACCGATTTTCCCAATCGCACGCGCTCACCCATGATCGGAAGTATCTCTTCAAGGGTTTTATTTGCCGTGCCGATCAGTTCGGCATCCGATCGCACGCCCTGCAAAATTTGTTTTGGAACCAGCGAATCGGCAAATAAAATGACATCGGCTTGAGATAGCAGCCGCTGAGCTTTAATGGTCAAAAGGTCTGGATCGCCAGGACCTGCCCCGACGATATATACACCGGGAGCTAGCGGATTGAGCGAAGCATTGCTGTGGTTCTGTGTCATGGGTGCAGCCGTTTGAAATCGCAAACTTTGCTTTTTGGGTTCAACTTTTCCAGCTTTCTGCTGACCCCGCGATCGGAAAGAAGCGGTAGCACTTTCGTGGTCTGTCAAGGTTGAAATGAGGGACTGGGAGGAGAGAGGGGAGAGAGGGGAGTCTAGTAATCGGAACCCTCCACCCCTCAACGTTGACAATCTACTAGTGGTCTGTCAACTTCTATTTCCCATAGAAAGGGTTACCGAGATAGCTCGCGATCGCGAGGCGATACCACATCTGGCAAAGGGCGGCGGAAGCGATACAGCCAGACTAGCCCAATGACCCCCAGCACGATCGTTCCTAAGCTGACCAACTGGGCAACCCTCAGCCCACCCAACATCAAGCTATCGGTGCGGAGTCCTTCGATCCAAACGCGACCCAACCCATAGCCAATCAAATAGACCAATGCCAGCGTCCCCACTTTGAGCCGCGGTTTCCCCTTCAAATCTCGAAAAAATAGCGTCATCAGCACCCCAAACACTGCGAGATTCCAGAGGGATTCATAGAGAAAGGTCGGATGGTAATAGGCGGCATCAACTCCGAAAGGGCGGCGCTCTGGAGGAATGTAGAGCTTCCAAGGTAAATCGGTCGGAGCGCCAAACGCTTCAGAATTAAAGAAATTGCCCCACCGCCCGATCGCTTGTCCCAAAATTAGCGAAGGAGCCACCAGATCGGCAAGCTGCCAAAACGACACCTGCTTCAATCGCGCAAAAATCAGTGCCGCAAGCACACCCCCCAAAATCGCACCATGAATGGCAATCCCGCCTTCCCAAATGGCAATAATTTTGGCAGGGTTGGCGGCGTATTCTTGCCACTGAAATACCACATAGTAAAGTCTGGCACTGGGAATAGCAGCCAGCACTAGCCACACTGCCAAGTCGCTCAGCACGTCGGGATCGACCTGTCGCTTTGCGGCGAGGCGCTGAGCCAAGGTGACGCCAATCAGCACGGCTGACGCAATTAGCAACCCGTACCACCGGAGCACCAAAGGGCCCCACTCAACCAAAATTGGACCGGGAGATTTAAATTCAACTGCCAAAACAGAAAGATCAGAAAGCATACGGAATCTATGGTTTCTTCGGAGTAATGCTCTACGCAAATCGCCTGAGCATAGCTACCTTATCATCTCTGCCCTCTCCCTGGTCTGAATTTGCCCAGCCCGGTAACGGGTCGCCCTTAGCGCTTGCAGGTTGTTATCAATTGCGGAGTCGGCTTTATCGGCGGTTTGGCTCAATCATGATCGTGCCGATCGTTGGGTTTCGATATACCATCGGCAAGCAAATCGTAAACTGGCTGCCCTCCCCCTCAATAGACTGCATTTTTACCGTTCCAGCGTGTAGTTCTGCTAACTTTCGGGTTAATGCTAGCCCTAGCCCCGTTCCCTCATGGCGGCGAGAGAGGGAGCCGTCAATCTGCTGAAAGGGTTGGAATAACAGGTGCTGTTTGTCGTGGGGAATGCCAATTCCGGTATCCCAGACCATGAGATGCAGGCACTCCTCCTGCATTTTCACGTTCAAGCCAATTTCCCCTCCCTCTTCAGAAAATTTGATGGCGTTGGATAAAAGGTTGAGCAGCATTTGCCGAACGCGCAGTTCGTCTGCCATCAGGGGTTCTAGGTCAGGCTCAATCATGTAATTAACCGTCAAGTTTCGCATTCGGGCTTGTTCGTCTACGATCGCAAGGGTGCTCTCACACAGTTCGCTCACCACAAGCGGAGCAATTTCCAAGCGCATCTGTCCGGCTTCCACCTTAGAGAGATCCAACACATCGTTAATCAACCCCAGCAAATGCTGTCCGCTTTGATTGATTTGATGAACATAAATTTGCTGTTTTGAATTGAGGTCGCCAAAAATTTGCTTTTGAAGAATTGAAGAAAATCCTAGAATTGATGTCAACGGCGTGCGGAGTTCGTGAGACATATTTGCTAAAAAGTCTGACTTGAGCCGACTTGCCCGCTCTAACTCTAAATTCTTAGCCCCGAGTTCTGCTTCATAGCTTTTTTGTTGTGTGATATCGCGGGTGATAAACGACACTGCCGTCGCTCTATGTTTCTCATCTAAAATCGGACCGACCGAGACCAAGGCAGGGAACGTATCGCCATTGCGACGGCTGCAGATCACCTCGCCGCTCCAGCCTCCGGCAATGCCTCTCATATCTCGCACTGCGATCGCTTGTTCGATCAGCCATTCTGTTTGCTTGCGCTCTGGAAAGAAAACCGCCGCATGAGTGCCCAACAGCATGTCTGGCTGCCAGTTAAAAATTCGACCCGTCGCAGAATTGGCATAGAGAATTTTGCCGTTTAGATCGGTAATGGTGGCGCTATCGTAGGCAGATTCCACCGCCCGCGAAAACATTTTCAGTTCTTGCTCTATGGCTTTGCGATCGGTCACATCTCGACCGATCCCCATGCCACCGATCAGGTCGCCATCGCGGTAGAGAAGGCGTCCATTCACTTCCAGATGCAACTCTGTTCCCACGGCTGGCTGCACCACAAATTCAAAATCTCGCAGTTCGCCCGTGTAAATCAAATTACTAAACGCTTGGGCGGTCTGTTCTCGGTAGGGAGGGGAGACAAACTCTAAGTACGAGCGACCTAACACCTCGCTAGAGGAGCAGCCGAGTAACTTGAGTCCGTAGGAATTTATGTAGGTCAACACACCATCTAGGTCAACGGTGTAAACCATATCGTTGGCAGATTCTACATAAGCTCGAAAAAGCTCTTCAGATTGGCGCAAACTAATTTCAACCGATCCGATCCGAAGCAATTGGTCGTTCATGTGTTGGGTCGTCATCGTAGCGGGTCAGCCTGGTCATCAATAATGGACAAATGGACAAAAGCAAACATTTGAATTCAGTGTCATGACGCTGTTGAAAAGTTTGGCTCGTCAAGCGTAGCGCCACGCCAGGTCAGCGAAAGCCCATCGATCGGATCGGTTATTAAGAGATTTGATCATGTGAAGTTCTAAATTTCTGTTAGTACGTAAACGATTTAGCCATAGATTCAAATCAGATTTTTCTCCCTCACTCACGGTGTAAAAGGCGTATTTTATAGATCAGCACCCTGAATCCCCATTCGGCGTTTGAATTGCTGTTTGAGGCTCATCTCAGTCTCTATCAGGTCTGCCAGATCGGAAGCGGGGATTTCACGGATTATCTTTAAGAAGAATTGAAAACTTCATTAAAGAGAAGTAAGTGATTTCACAAGTGGTCAGGTCTGTAGTACCGAATCATTAGATAAAGCCCTCACTATCTTGACTGAGGAGCTAGTATAGAAAATTGCGGAGATGGTAAATCCTTTTTCGCAGCTTAACACCGGTTTCAGCAAGGTTTTTTTAGTTGTGATTGAGCAATTCGCGTCTACAGATTCAGCCGAGTCACGCTTGGAGACCCCTCTGGTTGGTGCTTCGTTGCTTGAGTTGACGGCTTGGGTGCAGCAGCAGCAGCAGCCTGCATATCGAGGCAAACAACTTCATCAATGGATCTACCAAAAGGGGGCGCGATCGCTCTTAGACATTTCGGTGTTCCCAAAACAGTGGCGATCGCAGTTAGCCGCGTTTCCCCTGGGGCGGTCGCAGATCCACTATCAGGCAAAATCCGCAGATGGCACGATTAAGCTTTTACTAAAATTAACAGACGGGCAGATTATCGAGACCGTCGGCATTCCTACAGAGACGCGCTTAACGGTGTGTGTCTCGTCTCAGGTAGGATGCCCGATGGCGTGCGATTTTTGTGCCACCGGAAAGGGCGGGTTTCAGCGCAATTTAGAGCGGCACGAGATCGTTGATCAAGTGCTGACGGTGCAAGACGTGTTTGGGCAGCGCGTCTCAAACGTCGTATTTATGGGCATGGGGGAGCCGCTGTTAAACAGTGAGAATGTTTTAGAGGCGCTGCGATCGCTCAATCAAGATATTGGCATTGGGCAGCGACTCATCACCCTCTCGACGGTGGGCGTACCGGGGCGTATCCGCAAATTGGCTGAGCATCACTTGCAATCTACCTTAGCGGTGAGCCTCCATGCCTCGAATCAGTCCCTGCGTGAACGCCTGATTCCCAGCGCTCGGCAATATCCCCTAGAAGCATTGCTTGACGAGTGCCGAGAGTATGTCAACATTACTAGGCGGCGAGTCACGTTTGAATACATTGTGCTGGCTGGCGTCAACGATGAGGTTGAACACGCGATCGAACTTGCCGAGCATCTCCGCGGATTTCAAAGCCACGTCAATTTGATTCCATACAATCCGATCAGCGAGGTAGACTATCAGCGACCCAATCAGCGTCGGCTTCAGGCGTTTATGACAGCGCTGAAAGATCGGCATGTGGCGGTGAGCGTTCGGCGATCGCGGGGGCTAGAGGCAGATGCGGCGTGTGGTCAACTGCGAGCCTCTCAAGCGACCGTTAAAGCTTGAGGCGAAATCTCAGCACACATTTCCTGAGAGAAAAGTCCTGAGAGAAAAGGTGTAAGCAAACACGCCAAAACTCTTGAATAGAGCGAATTTGCAGAGGGAGCAGAGGTGCGATCGCTGCTGTTGAACGTGAGTTCAATAGCGTGCCTTGGCTGCGATCGCCGATCCGGGAAGCCCCTCACCCTCTCGCAACACCGTTATTCCATCTGGTCTTCACAAAATCTGGGCAGATTCGTAGAGCTTTCTTAAAATTGCCGTAATCTTCTCACCATACTGCGGATCAGCCGTCCACCGCCCACTCAACTGACTGACCAACGGCGCAATGCCTCGCGTCACAAACCGGAATCGCGGACTGACGATCTCCTGCACAAGCGGTTCGGTACTGGCATAGGCTTTAAGTTGCTGAATATGCGCTCTTACGCCAATTCGGGCGCTCGGAAATGTTGCCCCTTGCGGCCCGCCGCCCACATCGCCAATGCCTGCAAAGTTATTTTGGCTGGGCTGCACATCTCCGCCAAAGCGGAGGTAATTGGTCTCTAAACACATTTGGCTAAAGGCGATGTCGTAGTTGACGCCCTCAATGCTGCCTTCTTCCCGGTAGAGCTTGGCAATGTCTGGAAACTGATTGAGCGCCGCATCGTTATTATTTTTGAGGAAGATATTTAGCTGCACCTCGGTCGTTACCCCTTGTCCCATGATGCGATCGAGGGTTCCAGGACAGATTTTGACAATCGAGCGTAATAGAACCGTTCGAGTGCTGGCTTCCCACCCGACAGCAACGTTGTAGTCTCGAAGTTCTACCGCCTTCACAAACACCACCTGCCGATAGTCAAGCCGCCGAACGTTAGGAGCTTTTGACAAATCTACGCCTAGCTGATCAACCAAATCGATCGGAATATAAGCATTGCCACTGACAAGAATTCCTTTATCTACGTAGTTCTGCCCGTTAATGCGAATGTCAATGGCTTCGTAGGTGGGCTGAGTGGGGGTCGGGGTCGGCGTAGGAACTGGAGATCCAGAAATAGACCGGCTCCAGGCGATCAGACCATCTGCCACGCCTAGCGCCAGATCTCGCCGTTGATTTTGTAAAATAAAGCGATCGTCAGGGTTCGTCAAAAATCCAACAATCAGCACCAGTGACGGTGGCACCACAAATCGACAGAACGGCAAGCTGCCCAGCCCGGTGTCGCTGTCGGGTTTTGCCCCCCGGCTAGGCAACTGAGGCACCCGCCGAATCAGCGAGAGCAAGACCAGTTCAGCATTTCTGCGGCGCTCGTCATTGCCGGTGATGTAGTAAGCCGTTGCCCCGCGTACACTCGGATTTGAAAAGGCATCTGCCCGCAAGGTCACGGCAACATCATCCCGACGCCCCCGCGCGTTGATCCAATCGATCGACTGCGACAGATTCAGCGTATCGGGCACGGTCAACACTTCGACCCCGCGCGATCGCAACTCTGCCACTACAAAATCTCGCAGGAGAATCATTTCTCTCGCTTCGGTTGTGCCTGCAACGACTGCACCGGGGTTGGTGATGCCGTTGATGCGATCGCCATGTCCTGCTGAAATAAAAATTCGTCCCATCGGTCGTTTAGCGTACGTCGTTCATTATTCTCTCGTAGGCTCACCGTTTATAACCTAAAACTTACCGCTCCCAGGTCAGAAATCCTCAAGCCAACGCTTCTTTGGTCACGGCAAGCAGAGCAGCGAGGGGCAATTCTTCAGAATTTGGCAGCGCCTATTACACCTCTTAACTCCCCGCGCTCGGCGTTAGAGCAGAGAAGAACCGATCGGACGGATAGCAGGTGCCTCTACGTCCAGCGTGTGGGTGTGCAGGGCATTTGCAGGGCGTTCTTCAAACACAGGTAAGTCAAACCAGAACGTGGTGCCAACGCCCACCTCGCTCTCTAGATGAATTTGGCTGCGGTGGCGATCGATAATATTTTTAACGATCGATAGCCCTAAGCCGGTTCCTTCTAAAGTGTGGACTCGGTTTTCTACCCGGAAAAAGCGATCAAAAATCGCCGCTTGATCCACCGCATCAATGCCAATTCCAGTATCCGAAATTTCGACTCGCACCTGCGACGGCATCCGTTCTTGCTCTAACGCATAAGCCCGAATCACCACTTTGCCGCCTGCTTCCGTAAATTTCAGCGCATTGCCCACAAGATTGACAAACACTTGCAGCAGCAGATCATAGTGACCATACACCGCTGCTAGGTGGGGTTGCACTTCTTGAAGCAACTCAATCCCTTTATCTTTAGCGTTGAGTTGGTAAGTCCGCAAGGTTTGCTCGATCGGTTGGGCTAAATCGACTGCTTCAAACGTGTAAATCTTGCAAGATTCTAGCCGCGACAGATCGAGGACATCATTCACCAGTCGGGTGAGCCGGTCAGTCTCGCGATTTGCCGTCTCTAAAAATTCGTGCTTTTCAGAGTCGCTCAGTTCCTCGCCGTACTCGTAGAGCGTCTCGATAAACGACTTAATGTTAAACAGCGGCGTCCGCAATTCGTGGGAGACATTGCTGATGAACTGGCTTTTTGCTTCGTTGAGTTCTGCTTCGCGGGTGATGTCTTGAATGGTAACGGCGACCCCCTTCACATTCTCCTTAACCGGGTCAGACACGGCATTGAGCAAAATTCGCAGGGTGCGATCGCTTGGCTCGGTTAGGGTGATGCGAAACTCTGCCTCTTCGCGGAGTTCGCCTTTTGCCATTTGGTAAAGCGGGCGAGTTAGCTCGACCTGCACCGGCACCGGCAAGCAGTAGAGGGCGTTTTCTCCCTCGATCTTTTGGTTGTCCCAGCCAAGAATGTGCTGAGCCGTGGGGTTAACTAGAACAATTTGAAGATTGGTGTCGAGGAGAATTGCGCCATCAGCGATCGTCGAGACTAGGGTTTCTAGTTTGGCTTTCTCGGCGGTTAATTCTTCAATATTTTGCTCTTCGTAGCGCTCTAATCGCTCTGCCATGTCATTAAAGCTGGCGATCAGTTCACTCAGTTCCACGCCTGCGCCAACCTGCAATTCCACTCGCTGCTTAAAATTTCCCTTGGCAATATTGCGGACTCCTGCTACCAGTTCTTGAATCGGTTTTGTGATCTGCAACGCGTTAAACACTGCCCCCAAAATCACCATCACCCAGATCGAGACAAAAACCGCAACGGTGACATCTCGCGTTAGGTGAGACGAAGCGGCAACGGTGGGATTGGGATTGGTGCCGATCGCTAGCACTCCGAGATAGCGCCCGTCGTCAACAAGCGGCACAAACACATCGGTGACTTCCCCATCGGGCGACACATGCTGCCGCACCATGGGCAAATCGGAATGTTCTGCAAAATTGTCGGGGAGGTGAATCCGGCGGCGAATCGTCAGGGAGTTTTGAACTTCAGAATCTGAAAAGGGAATACCGAAATAGATTTCGCCATCGGCATCAGCGTAGAGCATGTAGCGGACGCTAGAGGTGCTGCTGTAAAACTGATGGGAAAACCGGGCTAATTCAGTGCGATCGTTGGCACCAACCAAGGGCGCAACGTTGGCGGCAAGCAACAGCCCCAAGTCGCTGCCAAAGCGCGTATCGTTGGCACGGGCATCCGCCTGGATCGTGTTGACCGCCCAAAAGGTTAAGCCGCTCATCACAATCGACACGACTAGGGTGGCGGCTGCCATCAGTTTGGTCTGAAGGCTGAAGCTTGCCCACCAGCGCGTCAGAATGTCTCGAATCGTTTGGATTAGAGAAACCAAGGCTCTAAAGGGGAATAAAGTAAACCGTTGAACAAACTCGATATTTTCCCTCTATCTTAGGCTAATTTGGGCTAGAGCCAACAGCGCGGACGCGATGCCCAATATCACGGCGGTAGTACATGCCCTCAAACTGAATCGCATTCACCGCCGCATAAGCGAGATCGAAGGCTTGGTCAAAGGTTTCTCCTATGGCACTCACTCCCAAAACCCGCCCCCCATCGGTGATCAGTTTTTGATTTCGGAGTTGGGTTCCGGCATGAAATACGACACTTTCTTTTTCGGCTTGCTCAATGCCGGTGATCTCCAATTTTCTAAGGTAGCTGCCAGGATAGCCGCCAGAGGCAACCACGACACAGGCTGCCGTGCCCGATTTCCATTGGATTTCTGGAAACGATTCTAAGGTTTGGTTAGCGCAGGCAACCATCAGCTTGTCAATGGGCGTGTCGAGCAACGGCATCAGGGCTTGGGTTTCTGGATCGCCGAAACGGCAGTTAAATTCGATGACTTTGGGATCACCGGCGGGGGTAATCATTAGACCGGCGTAGAGAACGCCGCGATAGTCGATGTTGCGGTTTTGCAGCGCCGCGATCGCAGGCTCTAAAATCTCCGTCTGAATCCGCCCCATCACTGCCTCTGTCACCATGGGGGCAGGCGCGTAGGCTCCCATGCCGCCTGTGTTTTCGCCGGTGTCTCCGTCGCCGATCCGTTTGTGATCTTGGACGGGCAGCAGCGGTCGGATCGTCAGCCCATCGGTCACAGCAAGAATCGACACCTCTTGCCCCGTGAGGCATTCTTCGATCACTACTTGATCCCCGGCGCTGCCATACTGCCCCTCAAAACACGCTGCGATCGCGGTGTCAGCCGCCTCCACCGTATCCGCCACCGTGACGCCTTTTCCGGCTGCCAATCCATCCGCTTTAATGACGATCGGCACCCCCTCCGACCGAACGTAAGCCTTCGCCGCTGCTTCGGTGGTAAAAACGGCTGCCTTTGCTGTGGGAATGTTCGCTGCTTCCATCAGGGCTTTTGCCCAAGCTTTGCTCGATTCGATCTGAGCGCCAGCACGGGTAGGACCAAAAACTTTTAGCTCTTTTTCCTGAAGATAGTCTGTAATGCCAAGGGCCAGCGGCACCTCTGGACCGACCACAATCAGCCCCACATTATTGACAAAGGCAAACCGAGCGATGCCTTCAAAGTCATCCACGTTCAAAGGTAGATTGCGACACCGTTCTAGTGTGGCTGTCCCGCCGTTGCCAGGAACACAAATGATCTGCTGAACCTGGGGCGATTGCAACAACTTCCAAGCTAGGGCATGTTCTCGCCCACCGTTTCCTACAATTAAAACTCTCAAAGTTCCCCCGCTTAGAATTGAACCAGTGTAATCCAGATAAAATATTAAGCTGAACGGTCAGCTTTTCGCGCTGAACACGCTGGCATCTCAACAATTCATGCTAAAAACTTTATGTTACAAATTGTTAAGTAAGCTGACACAAACAAACCCAGTCTTAGGCTGCACAGGTAGTCCTCATCTGGTGAGAGTGGGTTCCGTTGATTGTGCAAGCTGTTGGTCATGTGAGCAAAGGGGTGCAGTTTCTGCGATCGCGCTGACTCTGTTTGAGCGCATCGTTGGAGTTACTGACAATGCAGTGTTTTAGAGTGCTTCTCAACTCAACTACATCAGCGCAACCATCAAAAAACCAGGCAAAACCTGCGCCGTTCTGCCCGGTCTAAACTGACTGTTCCAACACCACTAGGGGTCTGTCAAGATTGAAATGATGGACTGGGAATCAATGAGTAGATGAGTGGATGGGTAGTATCTCCATCTACCCCTCTACCCTCTCACCCCTCAACTCAAAGTTGACAATCTACTAGTCGCGATTAGTACGTCTCGACGTGCCAGCGACCCGCTTTTTTCATAGCGCTGCGGAACTCCTTCCATACCACACCCGCTTTCTCAGCTTCTACAGCGAGGGCTGCATCAATCCCATCTTCCATCCCCTTGAGACCACAGATGTAAGTGTGAGTTTTCTCACTTTGCATCATCTCCCAAAGCTCTGCCGCGTGTTCAGCCACCCGGTCTTGGATGTACATTCTGCCGCCATCTTTATTTTTCTGCTCACGGCTAATCGCATTGGTGAGCCGGAAGTGATCTGGAAACTTCGCCTGAATTTCCTCTAGCTCACTCTTGTAGAGAATATTTGCCGAGGTTGGAATGCCAAAAATCAACCAAGAAAACCCTTTGAACTGGTAGTCAGGGTTGGCAGCTTTTTCATTATCTTTGAACTGCCGCCAGAGATAGGCCCGCATCGGCGCGATCCCGGTGCCAGTTGCCATCATGATAATGTTTGCATCAAGATCTTCTGGCAACAGCATTTCCTTACCGGTTGGACCGGTGATTTTCACATCGTCGCCAGGCTTCAAGCCGCACAGATAGGTCGAGCACACCCCATACACGATCTCCCCCGTTTCTGGGTGCTTATACTCCAACTGGCGAACGCAGAGCGAAACGGTCTTATCGTCTACTGCGTCGCCATGGCGAGTAGAGGCGATCGAGTAGAGCCTGAGCTTCTCTGGCTTGCCATTTTTATCGGTTCCTGGAGGAATAATTCCGATGCTCTGCCCTTCTAGATAGCGCAGATCGCCGCCCGAAATATCAAAGATGAGATGGCGCACTGTCCCAATGCCACCTTCAGCGACCAATTCTTCGTTGGATGTGCATTTTCCAACATAGGGCGCGTTGGGTCGGTAAATGTTAACGGGGACATCAGTTTTAGCCTTTGCTTGAGTCATTGGCTTACTTTTTTCTCCTGGTGATGTGCCTTTCTGAACAGTTTCCTGCTTAGCCACAGGTGGGGTCTGTCCAACGGTAACGTTTTCAGCAGAAGCGCCATTTGCCTCTAACGGCTGAATGCTGACAATTTTCCCGCCCATGCGGGTAATGCGTTGCATGGCCTCGCTCATGCGATCGTAGGAAACTGTGAGATACGTGCTGCCACTTCGCCGAATAGGATAATTCTGTTGCTCGGTGGTTGAGTTTTGGCGTAGACCTACCACTTCATAACGAAACATGCGGCTGCCAGAAAGAGAGTTAGCAGCACCCGACGCGCTCGATTTGTACATTGCTATGAATTTCTCCGACCTAACCTAACTTGTAATTGTGCTGCATGGTGTGCTTTCAAACAAATCTGCACCGCCCCTAGCGGGGGATCACAAGCTGCAAGACAACCCATGCCCCAAACGGTATTCTACGACACGACCAGACTAAACCCGAAAAGCACGGCTGTGCAGAAGGTGCTCTCGTCATTACTCTACAGAGCTTCTGGACAGTGCGATCGCTTTAATTGTAAAGTTCAAATTAATATTCACAAAATTCTTGCCCCATCCCATCCCTCAAATCTCTAATGCTTATCCCCTCATCGATCTTTCATTGCCACAAATCTTGTGGACGGGATCGTGTTTTGGTAGAATCATTCTTAGCAGGTAGTATAAATACTTAATGCGTCGCCTTGAGCCATCCCTGGCTGCTTGCAAGGCACCTTTTTGCGAGAAGAGTAAATCAATCTTTCGAGCAAGAAAGCGCAGTCTGCCGGTTCTGGCTGGTGTAGGCGGTTTCTACGGGGTTGCGCTTTGCGCGAATCGTAGGCAAATGGCGTTCTACCCTGCTTGGGATGAAGCTTTATCGACAGCCCCCGTTTGGCTGCCCCTCCCACCTGTTTGTAGCTCACGTTTTATTTAAGAGGAAACCCATGACCAGTAAGCCAGACCGCGTGGTTTTGATTGGCGTCGCCGGAGACTCCGGGTGCGGTAAGTCCACGTTTCTGCGCCGAATCACAGATTTGTTCGGGGAAGATTTCGTCACAGTCATTTGCCTCGACGATTACCACAGTCTGGATCGGAAACAACGTAAAGAAACGGGTATTACCGCTCTTGATCCAAGAGCCAACAACTTTGATCTAATGTATGAGCAGATCAAAGCCCTTAAGAGTGGCGAAAGTATCAAAAAGCCAATTTATAACCACGAAACCGGAGAAATTGATCCCCCTGAAGTGATCGAGCCAAATCATGTGATTGTCATCGAAGGATTGCATCCGTTATACGATGAGCGCGTGCGAGGGCTACTAGATTTCAGCGTCTATCTCGATATCACCGACGAGGTAAAGATCGCCTGGAAAATTCAGCGCGACATGGCAGAGCGTGGTCATAGCTATAACGATGTTCTCGCGGCCATCAATTCTCGTAAACCTGATTTTGATGCCTATATCGATCCGCAAAAAGGGCACGCGGACGTGGTTATTCGCGTGATGCCGACGCAGCTTATTAAAGATGACAAAGAGCGCAGAGTGTTACGGGTGCAGATGATCCAGCGCGATAACGTGCAAGGGTTTGAGCCAGCGTACTTATTTGACGAAGGTTCGACGATCGATTGGGTGCCGTGCGGTCGCAAGTTGACCTGCTCTTATCCCGGCATCAAGATGCACTACGGACCTGATGAATACTATGGTCACAGCGTGTCGATCTTGGAAGTAGATGGTCAGTTTGATCTGCTGGAAGAGGTGATCTATATCGAGCAGCACTTGAGTGCGACCTCTGCCAACTACAACGGGGAGTTAACCGAACTGTTGCTGCAACACCGCGAGTATCCTGGTTCCAACAACGGTACGGGGCTGTGGCAGGTGCTAACCGGCTTGAAAATGCGGGCAACCTATGAGCGGTTGACCAAAACTGAAGCAAAGATTGCGGCGAGTGTGTAACGATACGGAGACCTTGGGGCTGCGATCGCGGCTCTTCAAGGTTTTCATTCCATCATAAATAAACAATTTTCTACAGTGACGGTGTTGAATCGTTTGAGGTGAACCCCATGAGTGCAAAAGAAGAAGTGATCAATGCCACCCCTGAAAAAGGCGATGAAAAAACCGACAGAAACGGTGTCATTCAGCTTCGCGATCGCAACGATCGAAACACGTTAGCTGCGATCGTGACTAGCCCAATTATGCCCAGCGATCTAGAAGTGGTCGGAACCATCCAATCTGCCGGAATCCGCCCGATCGGTGCCAGCCATCTGGATGTGGTGGGTACGCTAGGCACAAATCGCCCGATTACCTCCAGCCATCTCCGCATTGCTGAAATGATGGGGAGCCGCCCGATCTTTTTTGACGATGAAAAATTCATTGACGACGTAGAGATGCCAGGGCATCGTCCTATTTTAGTGAGCAACCCAGCCCTAATCAATGCAGAAATGGTGCTCGCCAATCGTCCAATTTTTTCCAACACGGTTGATGATGCCCCTGCAATGATGGGCTACCTCGACTGATGCCTCGCGTTCCTCTCAACCGAAGAGGACAGGATGGGTGTTTCTTAGCGGAAACACCCATTTTTAACGCCAAATTTATCACTGAAGCCCGTGCTGCTGCCGTGGTTTGTGCAGAAGCGTTTATCATGGCAAATAAGCCCCTCTAGTATTTCTAGTTCTCCCATGACTGCAACCCTCCCTACGCTGTCGAGTCAATATGATCCGACCACGACCGAATCGAAGTGGCAAAAGTTTTGGGAAGACAAACAGGTGTTTAAGGCAGACCCCAACAAGCCTGGCGATCCTTACTGCATCGTCATTCCGCCGCCCAACGTAACGGGAAGCCTCCACATGGGGCATGCCTTTGAAAGTTCGCTGATTGATGTGTTGGTTCGCTATCACCGCATGGTGGGGGACAACACGCTGTGGCTTCCGGGCACCGATCACGCGAGTATTGGAGTCAGCACCATTCTAGAGAAGCAACTCAACGCAGAGGGCAAAACCCGCTTTGAGTTGGGACGCGACGCCTATCTAGAACGGGCATGGCAGTGGAAAGCTGAATCGGGAGGCACGATTAGCAATCAACTCCGCCGATTAGGGGTATCGGTAGACTGGTCGCGAGAGCGCTTCACCATGGATGAAGGACTGTCGAATGCCGTTCTCGAAGCGTTTAACAAACTGTATACAGAAGGGCTGATTTATCGCGGCAAATACCTGGTGAACTGGTGCCCTGCAAGTCAATCAGCCGTTTCCGACTTGGAAGTGGAAAACCAGGAAGTGGATGGGCATCTGTGGCATTTTCGGTATCCCTTGGCGCAGGGAAATGAGTTTGTAGAAGTTGCCACCACTCGCCCAGAGACGATGCTAGGTGATACGGCGGTGGCGGTGAATCCCAACGACGATCGCTATAAACATCTAATCGGTCAAACTCTGATTTTGCCGTTGATGCAGCGAGAAATTCCGATCATTGCGGATGAAGCGGTTGATCCAAGTTTTGGAACCGGGTGTGTGAAGGTGACGCCTGCCCACGATCCCAACGATTTTGAGATGGGGATGCGGCATCACTTAGACTTCATCAGCATCATGAACAAAGACGGGTCTCTCAACGAGAAAGCGGGAGAGTTTGAGGGACAAGATCGCTTTGTGGCGCGGAAGAATGTGGTAAAGAAAATGGAGGAAGAAGGCTTCCTCGTGAAGATTGAAGGCTATAGGCACACGGTTCCCTATAGCGATCGCGGCAAAGTCCCGATTGAACCTTTGATCTCAACTCAGTGGTTTGTCAAAATCGCTCCTCTTTCTAGCCGTGCCCTGAGCGCCCTTGACGATCAAAGCGCTCCGCAATTCGTCCCCGATCGCTGGGCAAAGGTGTATCGCGATTGGCTCGTGAACTTAAAAGATTGGTGTATTTCGCGGCAGCTATGGTGGGGGCACCAGATTCCGGCGTGGTATGCGGTGAGCGAAACCCAGGGAGAGATTACAGACACAACGCCGTTTGTGGTGGCTCGCAGTGAAGCCGAAGCCAGAAAAGGCGCGATCGCTATGTTTGGTGAAGGGGTTCAGTTACAGCAAGATCCCGATGTTTTAGATACCTGGTTTTCCTCTGGGTTATGGCCGTTCTCGACCCTCGGCTGGTCTGACGAAACCGCCGCCGACTTCCAACGCTATTACCCAACCGCAACCCTGGTGACCGGGTTTGACATTATCTTTTTCTGGGTGGCGCGGATGACCCTGATGGCAGGACACTTTACCGGACAAATGCCATTTAAGGATGTTTATATTCACGGGCTGGTGCGCGATGAGAATAATAAGAAGATGTCGAAATCGTCTAACAACGGCATCGATCCTCTGATTTTGATCGATAAATATGGCACCGACGCCTTGCGCTATACCCTGGTTCGGGAAGTGACGGGGGCAGGACAAGATATTCGCCTTGCCTACGATCGCAAGACCGATGAATCTGAATCGGTGGAGGCAGCGCGAAACTTTACCAACAAGATTTGGAATGCGTCTCGATTTGTCTTAATGAATCTAGACGGCAAATCGCCGAAGCAGTTGGGCGACCCGGATGCAGATAAGCTGGAGCTAAGCGATCGCTGGATTTTGTCTCGCTTTCACCAAGTCACCCGTGATATTCGGGGCGCAATCGATCAGTATGGGTTAGGCGAAGCGGCAAAGCTGCTCTACGAGTTCTTTTGGGGCGATCTGTGTGACTGGTATATTGAGTTGGCAAAGTCTCGGCTGCAAGGCAACAACCCCACATCGCGGCTCACGGCTCAGCAAACCTTAGCCCACGTGTTAGAAGGGACGCTAAAACTAATGCATCCCTTCATGCCCCACATCACCGAAGAGATTTGGCATACCTTAACCCAAACCAGCGAAGCCTCAGGAGACAGCTTAGCGGTGCAACCCTTCCCAAGTCCTAATGCTGCGCTGATCGATGCCAACTTAGAGCAGCAATTTGGGTTAATTATTGACACCATTCGGACGATCCGAAATCTGCGGGCTGAGGCGGATATCAAACCGGGCGTCAAAATTGTGGCAAACTTGCAGACCGAGAGCGATCGCGAACGCCAGATTCTCGCAGCAGGTCAGTCTTATATTCAAAGTCTGGCGAAGGTAGAGCACCTCACCATTTCCGCCCAAACAGATGCTCCCACCTTTAGTGCCAATCCCTCAACAAAAGCAACTCCTCTAGAAGACGCCAAATCAGTCTTAGGAACGGCGTTAGACGCTACAGGCAATTTTCTTGCCAAGCATCAGAAGCCGATTTTATCGGTCGGGCTGATCGTTTTCATCTTGATTGCACTCAAGGTGTTCGCCTCGGTTTTGACCGCCGTTCATGAAATTCCCCTGCTGGCTCCAGTTTTAGAGATCATTGGCATTGGATACTCAGGGTGGTTTAGCTATCACCGCCTGTTGAGAACCCGCGATCGCCAACGGCTCTATGGGCAAATTCAGCAGTTTACAGTAGAGGTCATTGGAGAAGCTCACACGCTAGAGGTGACGCCTGTTCTAGGGCAGGAGGGTTCTCACGCGCCAGAAGAACAGCGATCGCCAACGCAGACTCAGCCCGCAAACTCACAAACAAACTCACAAACAATCGTGGGCGTTGTTGGAACTGTGCAGGTTGCTATTCCCCTAGCTGGCTTGGTTGACCTAGATGCACTGCGCGCTAAGACTGAAAAAGACTTGAAGAAACTAGACGCTGAAATTCAGGCGCTTGGCGGACGATTGAGCAATCCAAAATTTGTCGATAAAGCTCCGGCAGAGGTAGTGCAGAGTGCCCGAAATGCTCTAGCCGAAGCCGAAACCCAAGCCGAAATTTTGCGAAGCAAGCTTGGGCGGCTGTGATACTAGCGGTTGTAAGACTAAAGACAACACCCTAGCTTGCGAACTCGCGGCTAGAGAGGCTCTTCTTGAACGGCTCTTTACGTATGTGAGGACGTATGTAAGGATTTAATCCGTTCGGAAAGCCCAACACTGTGTTGAAGTCCGAAAAAGCTATACTTTTGTGTAGCAAACTGTAATATTAAAGTCAATTCGCTGAGCGTGATTGCCCTACAACTGCACCAAGATACCAAAATGAACCTCAACACTGAAATTCAGCGAAAACCCTGAATTCCATTGCGTCTTCAACCAATAATACCTTTTGGATCAGTATTCTTTCGGATTTTGGTCTATGGGGGGAGAAAGGTATGGTAGCTGCGGTGAGGAGTCATCTGGGCAACCCGGCTTGAGCCTCACAGATCCCATCCTCCCCTATTTGCTTGAACCCGCTCATACGGTCAATTCCATCATGTTTCCCCTTCGAGACGAGTAGAGAAAATAGCAATGCTGCACTTGGCTCAAGTTCAAAAGAAAGGCTATTTAGGTAAGGCAGGCTTGCGCTTGCTGGCGTCTCAAAGATCTGAACATGTCTGGACATTGGAACCAGAGCAAGACATTATTCTCTCTGCCGAAGCCGCTATTTATGGTGACAATCTCTTGGTGTTGGTTGAGCTTTCGAGCAGTCACCAGGTTGTCAGCATCAACGAAGCAACGGATTGGGTGCTAGAACTGGTTCAAAAGTATCTCAGCTACGGCATTACGCCTACATTTTTGCAGCAAGAAACCGAACGGGCAGAACAGTGGAGGCAGTCTCTAACGCTGCAAAGTCAGGAACTTGAGCGGCGTACTCTAGAGCTTGAGGCGCGGCGTGAGCAAATTCAAGACCTTGAAGAAGACCTGAAGCGCCAGAAAAAAGAGCTAGAACTGTTAACCGATCAGGCAAAGCTGCAAACTCAAGACCTGGATCAGCGCCTCCAAGATATTGAGACTCGCCAGGCTCAAATTCATGCTTTAGAAGATGATTTGAACTGTCAGAAGCAGCAGCTAGGCGCGATCGCACCTCAAACCAAACCGCAAGATTAAGGGGTAAATTACTCAAATGCTGTTGTGGTAGGTCGCTTGCCTACCCTAGCTCTATGATGCTTTCAACCAGCATCCGCCTATTTTTCCGTGAGTACCCAAGCCCCATCCCATTCATCGGTCGGCGGATTTTTGAGCCAATGTTGGCAGCGCTCCATGTGAAGTGCTGCGGCTTTGTCATGATGATCGATTTCTAAAACAGTGGCAAATTCGGCGACGGCAAAGGCAAATTTGCGATTGAGGTAATGTTCTCGTGCCTTGTGATAATGCTCAATCACAGCTTGCTTTTGATCTGCGATCGCATCGGTTTTTAGCCCCACTAGCTCATACACTGCAACGGGTCGAGTCTTGCCTTTCACCGTGATGAAATCGAGTTCTCGTGCCCAAACCCGATCGGCACAGGGGCGATACGTACTTTCGCTGATCACAATGTCAGTGCCATAAATTTTGCTGGCGCTTTCGAGGCGAGACCCCAGATTGACGCCATCCCCGATCGCGGTAAATTCCATCCGTTTGCTACAGCCGATGTTGCCGCTAATCACCGTATCGGAGTTAATGCCAATGCCGATGTTGATGACCTGCTGATTGCGAGCCGCACGTTGAGTGTTGAAGATCGCGAGCCGCCGCCGCATTTCCACCGCCGTTTTAACCGCCATCCATTCATGATCGTCTAACGGCAACGGAGAGCCGAAGACTGCCATAATGGCGTCGCCGATGTACTTATCGAGAATGCCCTTATGCATAAACACGGCTTCAACCATCGATTCAAAATACTGATTCAGCATTTCTACGACTTCTTCAGCTTTGAGGGTTTCGGTGAGGGTCGTGTAGCTGCGGATGTCGGAAAATAGGACAGAGACCTCTTTGCGATCGCCGCCCATTTTGGCAGCATCAGGATTTTCTAGCAACTGTTCGGCTAGCTCTTGAGTCATATAGCGGTACATGGTGCTTTTGAGCCGCTTTTCGTCGCTAATATCGTCCATCACGATCAGGGCACCAGAAACTTTCTGGCTATCGTTGGCATCGGCGATCGTATTGATCGACAAATTAATGCTGTGCTGCTCTTCTCCGCGCACGGGCTGTAACGTCTGATCGGGATAGTACTGATTCTGGTTTCGTGCCTCTAACGCTATCCGGCACCATGCCGCAAAGTTGCCTTTCTCAATGGTGATCAGGTCTGCGATCGCACGTCCCTCAATCAGGTCATCGCCGTTTAAGCCGAGGAGCTTTTTCGCGCTGTCGTTGGCAGCAATGATGGTGCCTTCCTTGTCGGTAGAAATGACACCGTTGGAGAGCGATCGCAAGATATCTCGCTGCATTTGTTCCTGCTGCTTCACGGTTTCAAATAGGCGAGCATTCTGAAGTGCTACCCCTGCCTGAATGTTGAAGGTTTCCATAAATTCTTGATCGCTGCGGTTAAAGCTCGATTTCCATTGCTCAGGGGCGTCAGGCCAGGTTTGAGGATCGTAGGCAAAAAATTCCCCCTGCTTGGTTTTGTTGACCAGTTGAGTGACGCCGATTAGCTCTCCGTCGGCATTGCAAACTGGCATACAAAGAAGGCTACACGTCCGATAGCCGTTGGCTTTGTCGGTTTGCTTAGCGGTTTCTGCGCCCTCATGATCATACAAATCAAAGGCAAGGTTAATCACTTCTCCTGTCGCGGCGACTTGCCCTGCAAACCCAACCCCAATGGGCAACCGCAATTCTTTGTACGTGTCGGCAGACAAGGCAATCCGCGTCCAAATTTCGTTGCGATCGCGATCAATTAACCACAGGGTGCTGCGATCGGCGTTCATCAACTGCTTGGCTTCATCCATCACCCGTTTGAGGGTGTCATCTAAATCCAGACTGCTTTGGCTTAATGATTGAGTGGCTTTGATCAGCGCATTCGCCGCCCGTTGTTTTTGCGTGGCGATGTAGAACGATCGCGAGGATTCTAAAATCAGCCGAATCGAGGGAGCAAATTCTTTAAAAAGCTGCTCATCGTAGGCAGTAAAGCCTTCTGAATGGATGCGATCGGCTAGAGGGAGGGAACCATTGATGGCGCGATGCTCACTGCGATCGCGCTTTGATCTCAGTTTGTTAATCAACTGCACAACGGCAACTAGCGCGCCTTCGTCTGTCAGCAGCGGCAACGTCAGCATCGTGTAGGTTCGATAGCCAGTTTTCTTATACTGAATCTTGGCTTGCGCCGATCGCGGGTCATCAAAAAAGTCGTAGGGAATATTAACCGGGCGCTTGAACGTCGCTACTTCTCCGGCTATGCCCTGATCAGCAGGAAATCGGATCTCGATCGCCCGCCCGCCATTGCTCGATGCGATCGTGGTATAAAGTTCGTGCTTTTCTTCATCAAGCAAATAAATGGTGGTGCGATCGGCGTTGAGCAACTCTCCAGTTTTTGCTGTGATCGAGGTGAGCATTTCTTCTAAAATCGTGTCAAACCCTTGCATATCCAGCATGGATAGGGTTTGGTTAACGATCTGAAGTTTATCTTCAACATCGTGGACGACCTCTTTGAACTTGTCTTGGGTCAACGGTGCAAGAAAAGAGGCAAACTTGCCTTTAGGAGACGCCAAGCCACTACTCGGTTTCACCAAGGCTGAAGACTGCACCTCGATAGCGTCACCCCGGTCAAAGTCTGCCGCTTCTAACACGGAAACTTTTGCAACAGGGCTGATGAGAGATGAATCAGGCAGATGCGAAGATGCAGGGTTCATACGGGATTCTGGCTACGTCCTGCGTTCAGGGTTCCCCGAACCGCAACCCTTTTTGCCGAAAGACCTAGGAATCTCCTGATGAGCGCACGTTTAGGTTGAAGGGTAACCGAGCGAATCTACTCAATCTGAGGTGACACAGCTACTTTAGCTGCGCGATGATAGCTGGAAAGTTTTTTGCAAGTTTCGGCTAAAAGGTACTGAAAATTTAGTAAATATGCCCTGTATGCTCAAGGGATTCAGCAGCATGAATTGCATCAAGTGAGTATTTACCCTTTGAGCGTATACCCTTGTGTCGAGTGGACGCGGCAGAAAAATCTTCGATTTGATGATTGTGCTTTAACGTTTTCCTGTCTTTTCTTGAGCAGAAACCGAACTGGCGATTTTAAGTTTTGCCTGTTGCCAAAAAGCTTCTAATTCATCCAATGAATATTCTGACAACGGACGATTAGCTGCCTCTTCCATGACCATCAGCCGTTGAATAAATCGCTCATTTGTCCCTTGCAGCGCCTCTGCTGGGTCGAGACCTGCCCACCGTGCCAAATTAATTACTGTGAATAACAGATCTCCTAATTCCGCCTGTTGATTCTCTTTACTTTCGTAGTCTAGCGCGTGTTTAAACTCAGCTAATTCCTCATCAAACTTATCCCAGACGCCATCTATTGTTTTCCACTCAAACCCGGCTTTCGCAGCTTTCCGAGAAATTTTCATGCCTGCCATCAACGGCGGCAGCGATCGCGCATAGCGCTTTAGCTTATGACTTAACTGCGCCTCTGTTGGATTCTCAGTATCTTTAATTTGCTCCCAATTTTGATGCACTTCATCAATCGTCTGAGCCTCAAAATCAGAGAACACATGAGGATGACGACGAATCAGTTTTTCTGTAATTTTTTGCGCTATGACTGCTATATCAAACTGTCCCTGGTCTTTGGCAATTTGAGCCTGTAGGACAACTTGCAGTAACAGATCTCCCAACTCATCTGCGATCGCATCTTTGTCCCCATGACGAAGGGCATCAACCACCTCATACGCTTCTTCAATCACGTAAGGAATCAAAGTTTGAGGTGTTTGTGCCCGATCCCATGGGCAGCCCTCTTGGGGGTCTCGCAGGCGTGCGACAACATCAATTAGCTGCTGCAATGTCTCTAGGGGAGTCGGGGATGAAGGGCGATCGCTCATCATGCACCTGGAAAACGAACTTTCATACTGTAGCGCTTCTTCAGCGTTTCGTTTGTTTCTTCCGCCGCTTTATCGCAGAACCAATCCAATCGCTCAGACTGTGGCTCATTGCCCCCAATTCACATCCAACCGCGATCGCTAGAAACTCTTGAGGATGGTTTTGTATAATTTGCAACGCTAGCTGCGTACTGCCCCCGAAATGTTGTTGTGCAGGAATCTGCCAATGGGGGGTGGTGTGGAGCAGTTGTTGTGCGATCGCGCCCACCAAAATAGCCCCACTCCCCACCACTGCGATCCACGCTACGAGATAGATGAGTCGCCCAACAGTGCCCACCAAAAACCCATGGGAGAGTAGCGATCGATGCCGCATACTGTTGCGGTAGGGGAGCCACATCCAGCGCAAAATGCCCCATCGCTTATATTGCTGCGAATAAATATCAAGGTCAGGACCAAACATGAGTCCGCTAAACAGAAAGCTACCCGATACCAGTAATGTCAGATTCCCGTTCCTGGTGAGGCTGAAGGCGACCCCTGCCACCATCGGCAGGCTCCATAGGGTGATGCTATCGTGAGTGCGACCGGAAGGCATGGGCGATGCTAGAGGGCAATTTGAGGTGTAATGAATAATTGATTCTCGCTCAATAGTTTGCTATATTAGCTAAGCGCAAGCAAGCGGGCGGTTAGCTCAGTTGGTAGAGCGCCTGCCTTACAAGCAGGATGTCGCGGGTTCGAGTCCCTCACTGCCCATCAGTTTTTGAAAGTTAGATTAAATGCTAGCCCTAAATCAGCCCTAGCTTAAGCCACAGTAAAACGCGGCAAGTCACTGATTGCAACTTTGCCGCATAGTGATTTGTTTAGCTGAGATGTTTCTTAGTCAACAGCCTTTAGGTTCTGAAAGTAGCGACCTAAAGCCTTCCTGCAATTCGGGATGTGATATTCCCAAGTAGGGCGATCGCCTGTCGAGACGTTGCGAATGTCTCTGCCTTCTGAGAGCCTCGATCGAGGATGCCAGCGTCCCAAAGTTCGTGTTTGACTGCTTACGAGCGAGATCTACCAGTTCAACGAGTGTTTCTAAAGTTCGTTCCAATGTGGTCTTAGTGCTCATGGCGATTGGTTCTCCTATTGCCCTGCTACAAAAACTTGTTCTGCGGTCAACTGCAACTCTGGAAACGTTGGCGAGATGAGGCGATCGCTGCCTCGAAACTGGCGAATCTCATATTCCCCGTCAATTAGCTCACAGACTGAAAGCGTCGGTTGCTTAGGATTGCCGATGAACCATCTACCGCCTAGAGCAGCGTAATCAACCATCCAGTATTCGGGAATGCCTAGCGCTTCATATTCCCCAAACTTAGCGAAATAATCATCGCGCCAATTGGTACTTACCACTTTGACGATGAGCCGAATGGAATATCCATGCTCGATCACAGATGATTTTTCCCAGTGTGGTTCAGAAGCGATCGCAGTTTCATCCAACACAATCACATCGGGTTTGTAACCTGATTCGCCATCGACAGAGCGAACCACGCATTCCTTGGGAATGAAGTACGGAAGGCTTAGACGACGAATTTCTAAAAATGCCTCACCACTGATGAAGCCTGCAACTTGTGAATGCTTGCCTCTGGGTTTTGGCATTTCAACGATCGCTCCTCGATGCAACTCGTAGCGAGATTCTGAGTTCTCTGGATACCAAGCGATGAATTCATTGAAACTGATGGGCTGTGGGAGAGTCTGAATCATTGGCTGTCTTCCTCTGGGAGTCGTTCGCTTCCAAATTTCTCTAAAACGATTCGAGTTTCTGATCTGAAATGACAATGATATTCATGGCGATTTGGTCTCAATTCTCCGTGCCGCAGGAATCCATTCAATAATTTCTCCTGGCTGGATTTCATAGGCTGTACAAATCTTGTCCAACACATCAGCGTTGGGAATCCTGCCAGAATTGTTCACCAAGTCGTAAGCGGTACTTTGAGCAACGCCTACGTCCTTCCGAAAGCGATACACAGTGATACCGCGTTTCTCTATAAATGCCTTGATTGTGTTCTTCACTGTCATGCCCCCAATTTACATTTGTTTTGCATGAGTCGGTATTACTCATTTGGGAGTAGTACGATAAGTCGATATTACTTATCTTTCGTCGCATTGTTTATCAGAAGTCAGTATTACTTAACTGTAAACACTACCGATTTATCGGACTATATTGAGGGTATCGAAGCAAAACGGCAGATTCAACCGCAAAAAGCTCCTTTCGTCCAACGGCGAAACTCGATTAGAGTCTTACGTCTATTATCTTCCAAGCTGCTCTACAGATGCCCCAAAAGGGTATGTAGAGTATCTCTCAGGCACTCGCGAAGACTTAGCGAGTAAGCGATGGATGACCGGAGTGAACGCCTATTACTCCGACCCTTCTGCGATTTGTCGTGTGACTGACTCTAAAGCAGGCAAGGTCGAATTAGGGTTGCAGTTGCTTTTAGGGGCACTGTCCGAGCATTCCCGCGATCGCTGGGAGTTGGCATCGTGGTTAGCGTCCATGATGGGAAAGCCTTGGTAGTGGCATTAAGCAGACGTGAGTTCGACGAACGGAAGGTAGCGCAAAAAGAAAGCTGAGACTACGTTTGAAAGAGTTGTAAAATTCCTTCGA
>NZ_WVIE01000069.1 GCF_010091945.1 Myxacorys almedinensis A | reverse complement strand
ATTTGAAGCAGCAGTCTTTTCACAAGTGATTCGGAGAGATGTTATGCGCGAGTCTGTCACATACCAACTGATTTTAGAGGAAGGACGGGAAGAAGGACGCGAAGAAGAACGGGAATTAGCCTTGGAACGAGAGCGATCGCTAATCCTCCGCCAACTCACCAAAAAAGTGGGAGCCTTGAATGAATCGATGCACGACCCCTCGCGGGTATCTCTTCGAGATCGCGTTTCCTCTTTATCGATCGAACAACTCGAAGCCTTGGGAGAAGCCCTACTCGATTTCGCTGATGTTACGGATTTAGAAGCTTGGCTTGCAGAGCAGAGTTAGAAGCGCGATCGACAATACTCAGAGATCGACAATTAGAGCGCGATCGCTAAACCCATTCAACAATCAAGCGCGATCGCACAAACAATCGAGAGATCGACAACCCAACGAGATCGCTAAACCCATGCAACAACCAAACGCGATCGCACTACATGATCGGCGATCGCCTGTAGAGAACTTTCGAGATCGCGTCCTCCAACCGTTGTGGAAATTACTTGGTATGATCACGAAATGATTTTATCTACAGTGCATGTCGTTCGATAATCTTTGCAAACTGCTCTCTGAAAAGTATCCAGAACGCTTTGCTAATTGGGTCTTAGATGAACCCCAAATCTCGGCAGAAGTCCTCAAAACGGAGTTAAGCATTGAGCCAATTCGGGCTGATTCCGTCACGTTTCTGCAATTACAAGAACGCATTCTTCATTTAGAGTTTCAAACTAAATTGG
>NZ_WVIE01000068.1 GCF_010091945.1 Myxacorys almedinensis A | reverse complement strand
GCCGTCAGTCAGCCTTGAGATGATTGATGAGTTCGATACTGATATTTTATTTATTGTGAATAATGCCGAAAGACCATCCAGCTTTTATTTTCAACATCCGATCCTTAGCAGTCTGAGAGTCGTAAAAAATAAGCGAGCCTATGTTGTCGATCAAGAAACATGGTCTGCCCAAGGTATCTTAGGCGCGAATAAAATATTGGATGACCTCGAAAAATATCTCGTTAGCCCTTCTTAATTCCATGACTCAACCAACGCTTTTCATCTGCCAATCCTGCTGTTTCTCAGAACATCGTGATGAAAACCAACCTGCTGATGGTGCAATCTTATTAGAGCAAGTCAAAACCCATCAAGCAGACTCTTCGATCGATATTCGAGTCCAGCCAGTGGGTTGCCTTTGGGATTGTGGACGCGCCTGCGTCGCTGCCTTCACTGCTCCCAACAAACCCACTTATCTTTTCAGTACGATTCCAACTGAATGCGCCTCAGACTTGATTGAATTTGCTGAGAAATACACTCAGAGCAAGACAGGCAATGTGTCCTATAAACAATTTCCTGAGCAGTTGAAAGAGGTTGAGATCGCGAAGGTGCCGTATTATGAGATAAGGGAGGCGATCGTTCAAGTCTGCTCCAATTGTTGCTGAAGTTGTTGAATCGCTGCGATCGACAATCCAGTGCTGCGGCTGATGATATCGATCGAAATTCCCTCTCGCAAAAGATTGAGCGCGATTTCCTGCCGATTTTCTTCACGCCCTTCTCGCAAAATAGCTTGATAGGTTACTGATTCTCGCATCACATCCCTCCGTATAATTCTCGCAATGACGCTTCCCTCCAATTTTAACCCGGATAACACATATGCCGCTGCGAT
>NZ_WVIE01000067.1 GCF_010091945.1 Myxacorys almedinensis A | reverse complement strand
TTCATGCCCAGTTTGCCCTCATGTTTAGTCTAGAAGACCTGTTCTGCTCCGTCGATGATTTCTGCCAAACGTTTGAACCGCGCTGGAAACAGCAACTTTTAGCAAGTGGACGGCAAGTGCGTCATCGACCTCGCCGCCTGAGCTTGAGCGAAATTATGACGATTCTGATTGCCTTTCATCAGTCGTGTTATCGCAATTTCAAAACTTACTATCAGGAGAAAGTCCAGACCGAGTGGGCAGGTGCGTTCCCCGGACTCGTCAGCTATCAACGCTTCATCGAATGGGTTCCAGGCACGGTAGTGCCAATGTGTGCCTACTTGCGTTCGTGTTTTGGGTCGTGTAGCGGCATCAGTTTCATGGACTCAACCGCCTTGAGCGTCTGCCACAATCGTCGGATTAAGCGCAACAAGGTGTTTGAGAACGTCGCCAAACGGGGCAGAACCTCGGTCGATTGGTTCTTCGGCTTCAAGCTGCATCTGGTGGTCAACGACCGAGGCGAATTGCTCAACATCATGCTCACTCCCGGCAACACCGATGACCGTACTCCAGTCCCGAAACTGTTGCAGCAGGTATTCGGCAAAGTGTTTGCTGACAAAGGGTACGTCTCGCAAAAGCTCGCCAACCACCTGCTCCATACCGCAGGCATCCAACTGGTCACCAAGCTCAAACGCACCATGAAACAGCGCTTAATGCCGCTCAATGACCGTCTACTGCTGAGGAAGCGTTCGATTATCGAAACGATTATTGACCAGTTGAAGAACATTTCGCAAATTGAGCATTCGCGCCATCGCTCTGCGGTGAACTGCTTCGTCAATATCCTCGGTGGCTTGATTGCCTACTGCCACCAACCGAAGAAGCCGTCGATTGCGATCAACGACAATCTCTTGCTCCCGGCTTAACCCGAACTCAGGTT
>NZ_WVIE01000066.1:337-931 GCF_010091945.1 Myxacorys almedinensis A | reverse complement strand
TGGCTTTATGCTGCGGCAGTTTGAGATTGCCCGGCTGGTGGGCATTCGTCCATACAATGCCATTGCCTTCTCAGCACCCATTGCCGTATTTGTGTCAGTATTTTTGCTCTATCCCTTGGGTCAGTCTGGGTGGTTTTTTGCCCCTAGTTTTGGGGTAGCTGGCATTTTCCGGTTCATCTTGTTTGTGCAAGGGTTCCACAATTTCACCCTCAACCCCTTCCACATGATGGGGGTTGCTGGTGTCTTGGGGGGAGCACTGCTGTGTGCCATTCACGGCGCTACGGTAGAAAATACCCTGTTTGAAGATGGGGAGAAGGCCAACACCTTCCGCGCCTTCACGCCGACCCAGGCAGAGGAAACCTACTCGATGGTGACGGCAAACCGATTCTGGTCCCAGATTTTCGGGATTGCCTTTTCCAATAAGCGATGGCTGCATTTCTTCATGCTGTTTGTGCCGGTGACGGGTCTGTGGATGGCCTCCATTGGCATTGTGGGCATTGCCTTGAATCTGCGAGCCTATGACTTCATCAGTCAGGAGATTCGAGCGGCTGAGGATCCTGAGTTTGAGACGTTCTACACCAAGAATATTCTGCT
>NZ_WVIE01000066.1:0-327 GCF_010091945.1 Myxacorys almedinensis A | reverse complement strand
TGTCTTCCCTGAGGAGGTTCTGCCCCGTGGTAATGCCCTGTAGGGTAAACCAGTTGGCGAATTTTGCTTCAAGACGCATTGGCTGATATGTAACTTAACCAATGCACAGGTTGAGCCTGCCCCACAGGGCAGGCTTTTTGCTATGCAAACTGACTCAGGTGAAGAAAAAATGACTTGGTTACGTTCTACCTCAATCTCTTGTGACCCCTAGGCATTGGTGAGACAATAAAAGGGCAGTTCCCCAACCAGTCGCTATGAACGGCAAGCTTATGTAGCCAGAGCGCCTGTGCCTGCTCGCTGACTGAAGGGGGAATGCTGGGAAGGAGG
>NZ_WVIE01000065.1 GCF_010091945.1 Myxacorys almedinensis A | reverse complement strand
ACGTCAGTTCGGTTTAACGCGAAGGCAGCAAATTATAGTCAATGGCAATCGCAGGCTTCTTCGGTTGATGGCAATAGGCAATCAATCCGCAGATAATGTTGACAAAACAGTTGACTGGAGAGCGATGCCGAGAATGCTCAATTTGAGAAATGTTCTTCAACTGATCAATAATCGTTTCGATGACCGAGCGCTTGCGCAGCATCAAACGGTCAGTCAGAGGCATCAAGCGCTGTTTCATATTGCGCTTGAGCTTGGTAATCAACTGGATACCAGCAGTTTCTAACAACTGTTTCGCCAGTTTTTGAGACACGTAGCCCTTATCGGCAAACACTTTGCCAATAAGCTGCTGCAACAGTTGCGGCACTGGAGTGCGATCATCGGTATTGCCAGGAGTCATGATAACGTTGAGTAATTCCCCTTGGTCGTTGACGACCAGATGGAGTTTGAAGCCAAAGAACCAATCGACTGACGTTTTGCCCCGCGCCGCCAAGTTCTTGAACACCTTGTGTTGCTTGATGCGGCGGTTGTGACAGACTTTGAGGCTGGTGGAATCCATGAAACTAATACCGCTACAGGTGCCAAAACACGAGCGCAGGTAGGCACAAAGTGGGATCAGCGTGCTCGGTATCCACTCAATCAAGCGATTGTAGCTCACCAGTTCTGGAAACTCGGCTGACCACTGCTTCTGGACTTTCTCTTGATAGTAGGCTTTGAAATTCCGATAACACGATTGATGAAAGGCAATCAGAATCGTCATGATCTCGCTTAGAGTCAAGCTTCGCGCTCGTTTGCGTCGCTGTAATCCATTTCCCAGCAGTTGGCCCTCCCACTGCGGTTCAAAGCGTTGGCAAAAATCATCGACGGAGCAAAACAGTTCTTCTAGACTAAGCATGGGGGTAATTTCAGATGGATGAGAAGTTAGCACTTTCACCCTATCTGTTTTGCCCCTTCCTTATCCCGAACTCAGGTTA
>NZ_WVIE01000064.1:627-974 GCF_010091945.1 Myxacorys almedinensis A | reverse complement strand
CGAAGGAATTTTACAACTCTTTCAAACGTAGTCTCAGCTTTCTTTTTGCGCTACCTTCCGTTCGTCGAACTCACGTTCGAAATAGTTCTGGTAAACCCGCTCTGAGTTGGTTTCTCGCAAATAGATCACAACTTGGTGAATCGTTTTATCTGAAAATTTGCGATGCAGCCGTAAACGATAATCGGCTAATCGCATCGGGACATCATCTTTGGGATCGGTTTGGAATTCGATGTGAATTATCTCGTTTTGCCCTTGCAACAGAATCACGCGGTCAGCGCGAATTGGCTCGATCGATAGTTCAGTTGGACTGAGTTCAGTGAGAGGAACCCGGTAGCCGAGCAACCAGC
>NZ_WVIE01000064.1:0-617 GCF_010091945.1 Myxacorys almedinensis A | reverse complement strand
GAAGTCTTCAGGAAAGATTTCAGCCAGTCGCCGACAGGTGGTATCAAAACTCATTGCATCTGGAATTTAGCGTTTGTCGAGTATACCTCTCTTCAGATGCGATATAGATCGATAATTTAGCGACCCTTGCGATATCTGCAAGCAGCGCGCTTGGTTATTGAATGGGTTGATCGACCCTTGCGGTATCTGCGAAGCAGCGCGCGCTTCATTGTCGATCGCTCGATTGTTTGTGCGATCGCTCTATTATTCAAGATGTCGATCACTTGATTATTTTCGCGATCGCTCTATTATTCAAGATGTCGATCGTTTAGCCAAATAATGTTCATCAAGAGAGCGGCGTAGCATCATCTTAATTACAGCTTGACGGCTAATATTCAGTTCACCAGCCATTTGGTTAAGCTCATCCATCATTGCAGGAGGAATCTCTAATTCAGTCGTGATCTGCTCCTGCCCTTTGCGTGAAGTCATCAAGCGAGGTGTCCCAACGCGAGTCGTCGCAGAGTCAAAATAGCGATCGATCACTTCCTCGCCTGCCTCAATCTTCTGCTCCAGTTCCTCAGTAAAAATATTGCTCATAAATCTCACGCTCTCGCTTAGTACTTTTCCAATAGGTCACT
>NZ_WVIE01000063.1 GCF_010091945.1 Myxacorys almedinensis A | reverse complement strand
TTAACCTGAGTTCGGGATAAGAATTGGACAAGAAAGGGGCAAACCCAATAGGCTGAAAATGCTAAAATCTCATGCCCAGTTTGCCCTCATGATTAGTCTAGAAGAACTGTTCTGCACCGTCGATGATTTTTGCCGAACGTTTGAACCGCAATGGAAGCAACAACTTTTAGGATTTGGACTCCGGCTTCGCAATCGGAAACGAAGTTTGAGCTTGAGTGAAATCAGGACGATCCTGATTGCCTTTCATCAGTCGTGTTAGCGCAATTTCAAAACTTATTACCAAGAGAAAGTCCAGAGCGAGTGGGCAGCAGAATTCCCTAGAATCGTCAGCTATCAACGGTTTATTGAATGGGTTTCGGGTACTTTAGTGCCAATGTGCGCCTACTTGCGTTCGTGTTTTGGCAAGTGTAGCGGCATCAGTTTCATGGACTCGACTTCGCTTAAAGTTTGCCACAATCGTCGCATTTCGCAGCACAGAGTGTTTGAAGACTTAGCCGCACGCGGCAAAACTTCGGTCGATTGGTGCGTTGGCTTCAAACTGCATCTGGTGGTCAATGACCGAGGTGAACTGCTCAACATCCGGCTGACTCCTGGCAATACTGACGACCGTACTCCTGTGCCGAAATTGTTGCAGCAGTTGTTCGGCAAAGTGTTCGCTGATAAAGGCTACGTCTCGCAAAAGCTGGCAAAACAACTGCTCAACACCGCAGGCATTCAACTGATCACCAAACTCAAACGCAACATGAAACAACGATTCATGCCGCTTTGCGATCGTTTGCTGCTCCGCAAGCGTGCCATTATCGAAACCATCATCGACCAATTGAAGAACATTTCGCAAATTGAGCATTCGCGCCATCGTTCTCCCGTCAACGGCTTTGTCAACATCTTGTGTGGATTGATTGCCTACTGCCATCAGCCCAAGCAGCCCTCCATCGCGCTTGACCTCAATCTGCTGCTTCCGGCTTAACCCGAACTCAGGTT
>NZ_WVIE01000062.1 GCF_010091945.1 Myxacorys almedinensis A | reverse complement strand
TTCAAGTGCTGCCACAATCGTTCAATCGGATTTAGCTCCGGGCAATACGGTGGTTGAAACAGCAAAACAATGTTGTCTGGAATCACCAGGTCTTTGGCTTTGTGAAAGGCTCCGTTATCGACTTGAAGAACGTTGAGACTATCAGGATAAGCTTGAGAAAACTGGTCAAGAAAAAGCTGATAGCATTCGCTATCGACATGCGTAAATTGCAAAAAGAACTGCTCTCCGGTGGTCGGTTCGACAGCACCATAAATCCAAAATGCCTTGAACTGCCATTGCCAATTGCCTAACGGTTTCACGCCTAAGCTTGTGATTAACCGTCCGACGGTCGTTTTCAAGCCAAACCGACTTTCATCTTGAGCAAAGTAGCGAAGCCGCTTAAACTTTGGTTTGACGGTTGCGGCATGCTGTTTGAGTAGAATTAGGTCGTCACTGAGGTTTGCTTAAATGCCTCAAGGGCTTCGGAGTTTTGCTTGGTATGAACTGGACGCGCCGCTTTCAACTTTGCGCCCAGGCGATATCGCACCAGATGATGCACCGTCGCATACTCGGCTTGCACGTTCAACGTTTCGGACAACCACTGCTGCACTTGGGTATAGCTGCCAAAGCCAGTTTCAGGATCATCCAAGCGCTGCTTTAAGCTCTTGACTGCCCAAGCTGGAATTACCTGCGGTCGTCCTGGACTTTGCCGTATCTCCAACAAGCTTGAAACTCCGTGCGTGCGGTACTGGCTCAACCAGCGTTGCACACTGCCCCGGTTCCGTCCGACAACTTTTGCGATTTCGCTGATGCTCCTAGCATTCGGTAACTTCAGCAAGTACAACACTTGCAACCGTTCTTTCAGATTTGGATTGGATTGCTGTTGAATCAGGGCTTCGAGTTCTGCGACTGTTTCTCGGATTTCGATGCGGGTTACACCTGACATTGCTGTTTTTCTCCACACGGCAGAACCCATTCTCTCATTTGTCTCTCCCTTTTTTCAATTTGGTAT
>NZ_WVIE01000061.1 GCF_010091945.1 Myxacorys almedinensis A | reverse complement strand
ACGTGAGTTCGACGAACGGAAGGTAGCGCAAAAAGAAAGCTGAGACTACGTTTGAAAGAGTTGTAAAATTCCTTCGAGTCTCAGCTATGGAAACTATCGTATCGCGCCTTGATGTGACGGCGATTTTCTGCGATGTGGATGACTTTTGCCAGACCTTTGAACAAGGCTGGTCACAACAACCGCAACTGCCGTCAATGCCTGGAGAGAAACGCAGTGGTTCGCGGATGCGACTGAGCGAGGTGATGACCATCGTGATTGCGTTTCATGGGTCGGGTGCGAGAACGTTCAAGGATTTCTACACGCTGACCGTGCTACCGCACTGGCGACGCGCCTTTCCCCATTTGGTGAGCTACAACCGCTTTGTGGAGTTGATGCCGTGGTGCTTGATGTTGTTGTGTTGCTTTCTTAACACGCGCAAAGGAGAAGTAACAGGCATTGCGTTTGTCGATTCCACGCCGATTGAAGTCTGTCATCCTGCCCGTGCCCATGCTCATCGAGTGTTCAAGCATCAAGTCGGGTGGGGCAAAAGTTCGACTGGGTGGAAGTTCGGCTTCAAGTTGCATCTGATTATCAACGAGCGGGGTGAGTTGCTGGCATTTAAGCTGACTCCTGCAAACACCGACGACCGCAAGCCTGTACCAGAAATGACTCAAGGGATTTTTGGTCAACTGTTCGGCGACCGAGGCTACATTTCTCAGCGCCTGTTCGAGGAACTCTACAATCGGGGGCTACAACTTGTGACCAAAGCCCGCAAGAACATGAAGCAGCGACTCGTCAAGCTCATCGACAAAATCCTGCTCAGAAAACGAGCGATCATTGAATCGGTCAACGACCAACTGAAGAACATCTGTCAGATCGAGCATTCGCGCCATCGCAGTGGCTGGAACTTCCTGGTCAATTTGTTAGCAGGGTTGATTGCTTACACTTATCAGCCCAAGTTACCCTCGCTCGACTTGCAGCCAAAAGGCTTGCCTGCTCTCCCTCCTGCCATCTTTTAATCCGTCGAACTCACGT
>NZ_WVIE01000060.1 GCF_010091945.1 Myxacorys almedinensis A | reverse complement strand
CAATTGATTGAAGCGATCATCATGACTCCTAAAGAAGAACTGATTCAAGCCATTGAACGATCGCCGGATGAGGTTGTTCAGGCACTTCTGGAATTGCTCACAGTCTTGCAGCGGCAGCCGTTTGCAGTAGAACGTCCAATTCAATCCCAAAGGGTATTAGAGCAGATAGGGAGAGAATCTCAACCGATGAATTCTGGCGAGGGGCAATCAGACCGTCATCAACGTACCTGGCAATTTTGTGGTCGCTTTGCTATTGCTGAATCTGCATCAACTCATTCGCGCTCTAGATATGCTGACTTAACGGTAGAGACAAATGATGCTGAGCAAGTTGATGCTGTTCTCTATCAGGGGTTTTGATGACTCAAGTTTTGGTGGATACTTCTGCATTGATTGCATTTTTTGTTGGGTCAGAGAAACATCATTCTGCCGTCAAAAGCTACTTCCTAGAGCATCGAGCGATCGAGTGGGTCATCCTGTCGTCTGTGTTTGATGAAACGGTAACTTGGCTGAGGCTCAGAGTTTCTGTTTCTGCCTCGATTGAAATCGGTTCTGTACTACGGCAAGAGCATCGCTACATTGCTTTGTCAGAGGCGGATGATCAAGCAATCTGGGAAGCCTTCTGTCGCTATGATGACAAGCTTTGGAGTTATACAGATTGTTCGCTATTAGTAATGGCTCAACGCTTGGGGATTTTTGAGATTGTTTCGTTTGATCAGCACATTCGGCAGATGGCTGGTTTAGGAGTGGTTTGTTTGCCATAACGATGCGTTGATTGACAGAGCATAGGTAGGGCGATCAATCGCTCAATCATTCTCAAGAAGCGATCGCTGTTCCAAAGTGCGATCGCGCTTCATATAGAACCCAGATACTACTATGAGTGCGACTACGGAAAGAGAGGCGCGATCGCGCTACTGACGCTCTCTTGCTAAAATGAAGCATTCAATTGATTGAAGCGATCATCATGACTCCTAAAGAAGAACTGATTCAAGCCATTGAACGATCGCCGGATGAGGTTGT